>JBDTSN010000447.1:0-2996 GCA_039931145.1 Burkholderiales bacterium
CCCCACTGGGGGAAGGCCGGGATGGGGGCCGGGCGGTGGCGAGGAGTGCGACGGCGCTAGCCCCCACTTGCAGTGCGCGCTCCGGCACGCATGCCGGAGCCTCTCGACGGGCCGCCCGCCTTGACCCCCGCGGGTCCGCGAGCGGGATGCGGGCTGGGCGCAGCCCGGCCCTGGGGGCACTCAGTACGCAGCCCGGCCCTCGACCGGGATGGTTGTCGCCTGCTGCGGTGGTGAAGCCGCTGCGCTCGCCGCGCCACGCGCCGGAAAGCGCAGCGTGAAGCGGGCGCCGGGCCCGAAGGCGGCACCTGCCTGCTCGCTCAGGCCGGGGCGATGGCGCAGATTGGCGTCCTCGAGCGTCACCTGCGCGTCGTGTTGCACGGCGATCTCGCGCACGATCGCAAGCCCCAGCCCCGAGCCATCGACGTTGGTGCCGAGCGCGCGGTAGAAAGGCTGGAACACCTGCTCGCGCTCGGCGGCCGGGATGCCGGGGCCGGAGTCTTCGACCTGCAGCACGACGACCTGACCGAAGGGGTCGTCCATCACGCGCACCGTCACCGTGCCGCCGGCCGGCGTGTAGTGCAAGGCGTTGTCCACCAGGTTGCGGATCAGTTCGCGCAACAACAGCGGGTGGCCCTCGACCGACAGCGTCGATTGAGCGCTTGGCGCGGCGCTGCCGTCGGGCCCCTCGTAGCCGAGGTCGATGCGCTTGGCGAGCGAGCGCGGCACAAAGTCCTGCACCGTCTCGGTCGCGAGTTGCGCCAGGCTGACTGCCTGCACGCGCGCCGAATGCTCGGTGTCCTCGGCACGCGCCATTGCGAGCAGCTGGTTGACCATGTGCGCCGCATTCTGGCTTGATCGTGCGATCTGCTGCAGCGACTTGCGCAACTGCTGCGGGTCCCCGCGCCCGGCATCGATCTCGCGCTGCGCGAGTTCGGCCTGCGTGTGCAGCCCGGCGAGCGGCGTCTTCAACTGGTGTGCCGCGTCGGCCAGGAAGTGCTTCTGCGCGCTCATGCTCTTGTCCAGCCGCGCGAGCAGGTCGTTGATCGCACGCACCAGTGGCGAGACTTCTTCGGGCACGTCGCGGTCGTCGATCGGGCTCAGGTCATGGCTCTCGCGGCCGCGGATGCGCTTTTGCAGCGCATTGAGCGGCGCGATGCCGCGCGACAGCGCGAGCCAGACGAGCAGCACCGCGAGCGGCAGGATGACGAACTGCGGCAGGATCACGCCCTTGATGATCTCGGTCGCGAGCCGCGAGCGTTTGCCCAGCGTTTCCGCCACCTGCACCACCGGGCCGGGCGGCGCGCCGTCTGTGGCGGCTGAGCCCGCCGCGCCAGTTCTGTAGACCCAGAGGTAGGCGACGCGAACCGGCGCGCCGTCGATCTTGTCGTCCCGAAACCGGACCTCTCCCGGCGCGCCGAGCGCGATGTCGGTTGGCACCGGGATCGCTGTGTCGCCGCTCACGAACTCGCCGCGCAGGCCGAGCACCTGATAGAAGACCTCGTCCGTTTCGTCCGCGCTCAGCAGTTCGGCAGCGCCCGCGGGCAGCGCGAAATGTGCGTGTGGCCGACCTTGCGGGCCCGGCTGCATGGTGATCTGCTGCGCCAGCGCGCGCGCCGTCTCGTCGAGCTGACGGTCGAAGGGTTTGTTGGCGAT
Organism: Burkholderiales bacterium; assembly: GCA_039931145.1. GTDB lineage: Bacteria > Pseudomonadota > Gammaproteobacteria > Burkholderiales > Burkholderiaceae_C > CAIKUF01. The sequence goes on from JBDTSN010000447.1 coordinate 1,654, forward strand.
GTTCTGTGCGACGAGCCAGGTCAGCAGCACGCTCATCGGCCACAGCAACAGCAAGGGGGCGAGCATCCAGTCGAGGATTTCGCCAAACAGCGAGCGCTGTTCCTTGGAGCGCGGAAGGTCGGAGGTTGACATGGCCACGGCGAGGATAGCGCCGTGGCGGCGATGCTGACGATCGGCGACCGCCGCGGCATCCTGGGTGCGCGTCATGCCCACAACGTCACGCGCCATGCGCCGGCGTGAGGCTGCGGCGCAGTTCGGCGCGTGCGGCTGCCGATAGAGTCGCTTTCATCCCTTCCACGAGACAAGACATGCACGCCAAACCCTTGTTCGCCGCCCTTGCCGCCTTGAGCTTTTGCGCGGCGAGCCACGCCCTGCCTGTGTTCGCCGACGACTTCGACGCCGACGCCTTGCAGTTGAACCAGACCACCTTCCTCGGCGGCTGGAATGTCGCCGGCGGCACGGTGGACCTGATCGGCGCCGGTGGGTCTTGGGACCTGATCCCAGGCAACGGCCGCTATGTCGACCTCGACGGCTCGACCTTCGATGCGGGAGTGATGACGAAGTTACTGAACCTGACCGGCGGCGTGACGTACAGCGCGAGTTTTGATCTCGCCGGCAACCACCGCGGCTACGCCGACGATGTCGTCGACGTGGCGTTCGGCGCGACGAGCGGCGTCTACACGCTCGCCTCGGCCGATGCGTTGCTTGGCTTTTCGCTCGTCTTCACGCCGGGGGCGAGCGGCAGCTACGCGCTGAGCTTCTCGAACCGCGGCGGCGACAACGTCGGCGCGCTGCTCGACAACGTGTCCATCACTGCCGTCCCCGAACCCGGCGCGCTCGCGCTGGCGTCGGCCGGGTTGTTCGCGGTCGGCTTCATTGCGCGCCGGCGCAAGGCGCTCGCCGGACGCACACTTCACAGTTGACGGAGCGGCACGCCCGCAGCGCGCGCTAAGCGGGAATCTTCTCCAGGCAGTAGCCGAGCCCGCGCACGGTCGCGATGCGCACCGGCCCCTGCTCGATCTTCTTGCGCAGGCGGTGGATGTAGACCTCGATCGCGTTGTTGCTCACTTCCTCGCCCCATTCGCACAGGCGCTCGACGAGTTGGTCCTTGCTGACGAGCCGGCCGGCGCGTTGCAGTAGCACCTCGAGCAGCGAGATCTCGCGCGCCGAGAGCTCGAGCATCTGGTCGTTCATGTAGGCGACGCGGCCTGTTGCATCGAACGACAGGGGGCCGTGCTTGACGATCGTCGACGCGCTCCCGAGGCCGCGCCGCGTCAGCGCACGCACCCGCGCCTCGAGCTCCTGCAGCGAGAACGGCTTGGCCATGTAGTCGTCGGCGCCGA
>JBDTSN010000448.1:0-2982 GCA_039931145.1 Burkholderiales bacterium
CGGGCCGAGCATCGGATCGGTCGGCAGATTTGCCTTCAGGCTCGGGCTGCCAAGTGTGGAATCGGTCGATGGCGACAAGGCCACCGCGGCATCCGGCGCGCGCAAGCCCTGGTCGCGAACCCAGGCGATGAGCGACAGCGTGAGGTTGGCGCCGGCCGAGTCCCCGGCGACGAAGATGGCGGTCGCCGGCAACACGACCTCAGGGCCGTTTTCGATAAGCCAGCGGTAGGCGCTGCGGCAGTCTTCGATGCCGGCCCGGCGCGGATGCTCGGGCATCAACCGGTAATCGATTGCGAGTACCGCACCGCCGGTGACTTCGGCAAACCGTACCGTGATGCTGCGGTGGCTGAGCGGGCTGCCTGCCGTGTACGCTCCGCCGTGCATGTAGAGCGCGCGCCGCGCCGGGTCGCCGCCCGGATCGACCACCCATTCGGCGGCGACGCCGGCTGCATCGGTGGCAACGAAGCGGCAAGCGAAGGCGCGGCCGTCCATCATCTTGTCCATGCCCGAGCGCATCCGCGCCAAGCGCTTCGACTGCGGGACGCTTGTGATTTCGGCAAGCAATCGACCCAGCGCTGCAATGACCGCACGTTGTTCGCCGCTCTGGCCATCGGCATGCGCGTCGAAACGCTCCTCCTGGCTGGCGCCGGACCCAGAGCGCACCGGCTCATCCCATTGCTTCATGTCTGTGCCACGCAGCCAGCGCGTGACGCCAAACAAGACCGCAATCGCGGCCAACAGGATCAAGACGAATTCAGTCATGACGAGAGGCGCGCATGACGCAGTGCAATCCCGCCGTCATGCCGTGCCCGTCCGTCCGGCAAGTGTCGGCGGTCACCCACGAGAGTTGCCGGCGTCGGTTTGCAAGACGGCATCGATCTGCGCGTCCTTTTCCTCCCATATCCGCGCCAGCCACTGGTGAAACTGGCTGCGAAAGGCAGGGTCGGCGGTGTAGTCGCCGGTCGCGAATTCGGGTGGGATCGGGAGTTGGCGAATCTGCACGACAACCCGTTCGGTGCGTCCGCACAGGAACTGCCAGAACGTCGGCACCCCCTGTGGATAGACGATCGTCACGTCGATCAGCGAATGGAACTGCTCGCCCATCGCGTTGAGCGCGAGCGCGAGCGCGCCCGCCTTGGGCTTGAGCAGATGCCGGTACGGCGACGCCTGCGCCCGGTGCTTTGCGTTCGTGAAACGCGTGCCCTCGGCAAAGTTCATCACGCAGGTCGGCACGAGGGCGAACTTCTCACACGCCCGGCGCGTTGTTTCACGGTCCTGATCGCGCAACGCCGGGTTCGCGCGCAAGGCCGTCCTCGAGTGCCGCCGCATGAACGGAAAGTCGAGCGCCCACCATGCGAGGCCGATCACCGGCACATAGATCAGTTGTTGCTTGAGGAAGAACTTGAGCATCGGGATGCGCCGGTTCAGCACATGCTGCAAAACGAAGATATCGACCCAGGACTGATGATTGCAGTTCACCAGGTACCAGCCCGCGTAGCGCAACTCGGTTACGCCCGTCACGTCCCACCGCATACGCTGCGTCAGACGCATCCATCCGCTGTTGAACGCGATCCACTGCGTCGCGATCGCGTTGAGCAAAGGGTCGATACGCGCACGAACAGCCCGCATTGGCAGCGCCAGCTTGACGAGCGAGACGGCAAACAGCACGCTGCACCAGAACAAGGTGTTGAGCGCCAGAAGGCACAGGGCGATGACGCCCACGACAACGGGCGGGAGGAATCCGAGCATGGCGGGTGAGAAGGACTTCGCGAGCGGTAAACGGGCCGAGTGCGGCGGTGGCGGCACCTGCGTGAGCGGCATTTGGCGCCGCGAGGAACTCTAACAAGCTTTCGGCAGCTTTCCGCACCGGCAGCGCTCGCCGGTGCCGGCTGCATCAAGGCGCGGCCGAGTCCACCGGCTGACCCGCGGGCGCCAACGCGCCTTGCGCAGGCGCCGCAGCCGCGGCGGGTGCATCGAGGGCGTGGATTTCTTGCGCCATCATGCCCTTGGGCCCTTGAGCGATCTCGAAACTGACGCGCCCGCCCTGGCGAAGGGTGCGAAAACCCTCCATCTGGATTGCGGAAAAATGCGCGAACACATCATCGCCGCCATCGTCAGGCTGGATGAAGCCGAACCCTTTGGCGTCGTTGAACCACTTGACCGTACCGACTGCCATGCTCGTCTCCTTGCACCGCCCGCCGCGCGGCGCAAAGATTCTGCGCAGCACTCGCGTGGCTGTCAAGGCCGATCGAAATGGGGTGCCGCCATGATGCAATTCGGCACTTGACGTTTGCCCGATTGGCGCAACATGAGAAGCACTGACACGGGCGAGCTCATCTCTATAGAATCATCTTCATGCCGCGTGAGAAACCCAAGCTTCCAATCGTGCGACCGAGCGTGCCGGCGCCCGACGAGGGGCAGGGCAGTGTGGTGGTCGAGCGGCAGGCCGCGAAGGTTGAACCGCCGCCGCTTTTTCAGGTCGTGCTGCTCAATGATGACTACACACCGATGGAGTTCGTTGTGATGATCCTGCAGGAATACTTCAACCATGGTCTGGAGACGGCAACGCAGATCATGCTGAAGATCCACCACGAGGGTCGCGGGGTGTGCGGCGTGTTCACGAAGGACGTGGCCGCGACCAAAGTCGAATCGGTGTCCGCCGCCGCAAGGCGTCATGGTCACCCGCTGCAATGTATTTTGGAGGCCGCATGATCGCGCAAGAGCTTGAAGTCAGCCTGCATATGGCGTTTGTCGAAGCACGTCAGCAGCGCCACGAGTTCATCACCGTCGAGCACCTGCTGCTCGCGCTGCTGGACAACCCTTCCGCCGCCGAGGTGCTGCGCGCCTGTTCGGCGAACACTGACGAGTTGCGCAAGAGCTTGGTGCAGTTCGTCAAAGAGAACACGCCGACCGTCGGCGGCGCCGATGAGGTCGACACGCAGCCGACGCTCGGCTTCCAGCGCGTGATCCAGCGCGCGATCA
>JBDTSN010000449.1:0-2977 GCA_039931145.1 Burkholderiales bacterium
CGACGATGGCGAGGTGCATCCGGGCGAAGTGGTCGAAGAGAAGATCTCGCTGTCCGAACGCTTCGGCCTGTGGGTGAGCTTTTATCCGTTCAGCCAGGACGAGTACCTCGCGATCGTCGCCCAATGGCTACGCCACTTCGGTGTCGGCGAGGAGGCGATCCGCGCAGCGCGCCAAGAGTCGCTCGTCTGGGCCTTGGAGCGCGGCTCGCGCTCGGGCCGCGTCGCGTTCCAGTTCGCGAGCGACTACAGCGGGCGTGGCGCAGCGAGGATCGCGTGAGCGACGGCGCGCAAGAACCGCGCCGTCCAGTGGGCGTCGAAGGTATTGAAGCGCGCCGTCCAGTCGACGTCGCGGTGGGCGTCCTGATCGACGCCGAAGGCCGCTTCCTGTTGACGAGCCGCCCCGAAGGCAAGGTCTATGCCGGCTACTGGGAATTCCCCGGCGGCAAGCTGGAAGCGGGAGAGACGGTCGAGCAGGCGTTGCGGCGCGAATTGCATGAGGAACTCGGCATCATGATCGCCGACGCCGAGCCGTGGCAAGTCGAGGTCGTCGACTATCCGCATGCGCTCGTGCGGCTGCACTTCTGCAAGGTGTTCAGGTGGAGCGGCGGCTTCGAGATGCGCGAAGGCCAGACGATGGCGTGGCAGACATTGCCGGTCGAGGTCTCGCCGGTGCTGCCCGGCACGCTGCCGGTGCTGCGCTGGTTCGCCGCCGAGCGCGGCCATGCGGGCGCGATCTGCTCGTCCGATTGAGGCCGCCGCTACACTGACTGGCATGGACTGGCTCGACGAGGTGAAGTGGGACGCCAACGGCCTGCTGCCAGTGATCGCGCAGGAGGCCGCGAGCGGCGACGTGTTGATGTTTGCCTACATGAATCGCGACGCACTCAAGCAGACTGCGGCGCGCGGCGAGGCCGTCTACTGGAGCCGCTCACGCGCGCGGCTGTGGCACAAGGGCGAGGAGTCCGGCCACATCCAGAAGGTGCACGAGATGCGGCTCGATTGCGATGCCGACGTGTTGCTGCTCAAGGTCACACAGCTTGGCCACGAGCCCGGCATCGCCTGCCATACCGGGCGCCATTCATGTTTTTTTAGGCGACTCGAGAATGGCGCGTGGGTCGAGGTCGAGCCGGTCTTGAAAAACCCCGAGACCATCTACAAATGAGCGCCTGATGAGCAATGGCAACGACACGCTCGCGCACCTCGCTGAGGTGATCGCGCAGCGCCGGGCAACGGGCACCGCGGAGACGAGCTACGTCGCGCGCCTCTTCGCCAAGGGCACCGACGCGATGCTGAAAAAGGTCGGTGAGGAAGCAACCGAGGTCGTGATGGCGGCCAAGGACGGTGAGCGCGGCGCGATCGTTGCCGAGGTCGCCGACCTCTGGTTTCACACGATGCTCGTGCTCGCCGCGTTCGATCTGCGGCCGGCCGACGTGCTCGCCGAACTCGAGCGACGCGAGGGCTTGTCGGGGCTCGAAGAATTTGCAGCGCGCAAGGCGCAACAACGGGAGGATGGCGGGGTATGACGAATTCTTTGGTGCTTTCGCAGCGTGAGCAGTCGCTCAAGAATGTCGGTCACGTGAGCTACGCGCTGCACACGATCGTTGCCGTCGCCGCGGTGATCCCGGGCATTCAGGCGAGCATCGCGCTGCTGCTCGTCGCCTTCATCATCGACCTCGTGAAGAAGGGTGATGCAGGGGGCACGTGGCAGGAATCTCACTTCGGCTGGCGCATCCGAAGCGTCCTCTGGGCGGGAGTGCTCTATCTGATCACCGTGCCGCTTTGGGTGCTGTTTGTCATCCCCGGCTGGATCGCCTGGTGCCTGATCTCGCTCTGGTTCCTCTACCGCATCGTGAAAGGCTGGATGGCACTGAACGACAACCGGGCCGTGGCATGACACACGACCCTGACTGCCTGTTCTGCAAAATTGCCGCCGGCAAGATCCCGAGCAGCAAGGTGTACGAGGACGACGAGCTGTTCGTCTTCCACGACATCGCGCCCTGGGCGCGGGTGCATTTCCTCATCATCCCGAAGCAACACATCGCGACGCTGTACGACACGAGCGACGAGCATGCCGCGATGCTGGGCCGAATGATGGCGCTGGCACCGAAACTTGCACGCGAGCTGGGGGTCGAAAACGGATTCCGGATCGTCGTCAACACCGGGCGCGACGGCGGCCAGGAAGTGCAACATGTGCACATGCACGTGATGGGCGGGCCGCGGCCTTGGCTCAAGGGCTGAGAGCCTCGGCGCGTTTGGCTTAAGGGCGCGAATGCGACCACGCGTTGCGCGAAGACATTGATACCGGGCAGAACGCCCGCTGACCTAAAATCGATCATTCCTTTGCAGGAGAAAAATCATGGGTTCATTCAGCATCTGGCATTGGCTGATCGTTTTACTGGTCGTCGTGCTGATCTTCGGCACCAAGAAGCTGAAGAACATCGGCGCCGATCTCGGCAGTGCCGTCAAGGGTTTCAAGGACGGCGTCAAGGACGGCTCGACTTCCGCCGCGGGCGAAGGCACCACGCCGCCGCCACAGCAGGTCAGCAGCGCGCACAAGACGGCCGACGGCAACACTGTCGACGTCGAGGCGAAGACGAAGGCTTGAGCCTGTGAACCGTCCTGATTCGCAACGCTGAATGATCGACTTCGGCTTCGACAAGATCGCGCTCATCGGCGCCGTCGCGCTCATCGTCATCGGCCCCGAGAAGCTGCCGCGCGTCGCGCGTACGGTAGGCCACTTCATCGGCAAGGCGCAGCGTTATGTGGCCGACGTCAAGGCCGAGGTGAATCGCTCGATCGAACTCGACGAGTTGAAGAAAATGAAGACCGAGTTCGAGGATGCGGCGCGCGATGTCGAGCGCAGCGTCGGCAACGAGATCAAGCAGACGACGAGCGAGCTCGACAACAGCTGGAAGGGCCTCGACGATGCCGGGCCGAACAGCGGCCAGCACGAAGGCTGGCAACCGCCGCCGCCGCA
>JBDTSN010000450.1:0-2962 GCA_039931145.1 Burkholderiales bacterium
TGAACACGAACGTGCTGCGCATGGTGACGAACCGGTTGCGCGAAGGGCAGCACGCGGGAGGCAGTGCGCAGGCGGTCGCGATCGGCAACAAAGGCTACGGCTTTTTGAACCGCATCGGCGTCAAGGTCATGAGCCACGCGGTGCAGCTCGGCGACGCACCCCTGCTCGAGCGGCTGATCGGCCCGGTGAAGGTGATGCTCGACGCCTTCGTCGCCGGCGAGATCGACGTCGTCTACCTCTGCTACACGAAGTTCATCAACACGATGAAGCAGGAGCCGATGATCGAGCAGCTGCTGCCCTTGACCGGCGCGCATCTCGCACAGACTGCGGCCGAGAAGGCGCAGTACGCTTGGGACTACATCTACGAGCCGGACCCGGCGGTCGTCATCAATGAACTGCTCACGCGCTACATCGAGGCGCTCGTGTTCCAGGCGGTAGCGGAGAACATGGCGTCCGAACAGTCGGCGCGCATGGTCGCGATGAAAGCAGCGACCGACAACGCCGGCAGCCTGATCGCCGAGCTTCAGCTCATCTACAACAAGACCCGCCAGGCGGCGATCACCAAGGAATTGAGTGAGATCGTAGGCGGCGCGGCAGCAATTTCCGGCTGACGCGCACACACTGAATACTGTTTAAGGACTCAAGAAAATGGCACAAGGCAAGATCGTTCAGTGCATCGGCGCCGTCGTTGACGTCGAATTTCCGCGCGACCAGATGCCGCGCATCTACGACGCACTCAAGCTTGACGGCACCGCGTTGACGCTCGAAGTTCAGCAGCAGCTTGGCGACGGCGTCGTGCGCACCATTGCGCTCGGTTCGTCGGACGGCCTGCGCCGCGGCCTGATGGTCAACAACACAGGCGCGGCGATCACTGTGCCGGTCGGCAAGGCGACAGTCGGTCGCATCATGGACGTGCTCGGCAATCCAATCGACGAACGCGGCCCGGTCGACCAGACACTGACCGCGTCGATCCACCGCAAGGCGCCAAGCTATGACGAGCTCTCGCCCTCAACCGAACTGCTCGAAACCGGCATCAAGGTCATCGACCTCATCTGCCCGTTTGCCAAAGGCGGCAAGGTCGGCCTGTTTGGCGGCGCCGGAGTCGGCAAGACGGTGGCGATGATGGAACTCATCAACAACATTGCAAAGGCGCACTCGGGCCTGTCGGTGTTTGCCGGCGTCGGCGAGCGCACCCGCGAGGGCAATGACTTCTATCATGAGATGTCGGATTCGGGCGTCGTCAACCTAGAGAACCTGGGCGAGTCCAAGGTGGCGATGGTTTATGGCCAGATGAACGAGCCGCCTGGCAACCGCCTGCGCGTTGCGCTGACCGGCCTCACGATCGCCGAGTCGTTCCGCGACGAAGGCCGCGACGTGCTCTTCTTCGTTGACAACATTTACCGCTTCACGCTCGCCGGCACCGAGGTGTCCGCGCTGCTTGGCCGGATGCCTTCGGCGGTGGGTTACCAGCCGACGCTGGCCGAGGAAATGGGCCGGCTGCAAGAGCGCATCACCTCGACCAAGGTTGGCTCGATCACATCGATCCAGGCCGTTTACGTGCCGGCCGACGACCTGACCGACCCGTCGCCGGCGACGACCTTCGCCCACTTGGACGCAACCGTCGTGCTCTCGCGCGACATTGCCTCGCTCGGCATCTATCCGGCAGTTGATCCGCTGGACTCCACCTCGCGCCAGATTGATCCGCACATCGTCGGCGAGGAGCATTACTCGACGGCGCGCGAGGTGCAGAGCACGCTGCAGCGCTACAAGGAGCTGCGCGACATCATCGCCATTCTTGGCATGGACGAGTTGAGCCCCGAAGACAAGCTTGCCGTGGCGCGTGCGCGCAAGATCCAGCGCTTCCTGAGCCAGCCGTTCCACGTCGCCGAAGTCTTCACCGGCTCGCCCGGCAAGTACGTGCCGCTGAAGGAAACGATCCGCGGCTTCAAGATGATCATCAACGGCGAGTGCGATTCGCTGCCCGAGCAAGCTTTCTACATGGTCGGCACGATCGACGAGGCCTTCGAGAAGGCGAAGAAGATTCAATGACGCTTGTCCGTCACGCCCGGGAGAACTGAAATGAAACTACCCCAAGCTCACTTCGTTCGCGGCCCCCGAGGGGCGCGTCAGTGCCTTCGGGCGGCCGGGCGGTACTGACATGGCCACCCTACAAGTCGACGTCGTCTCCGCCGAAGGCAGCATCTTCTCCGGCGAGGCGAAGTTTGTCGCGTTGCCGGGCGAAGAGGGCGAGCTCGGCATCCTGCCGCGCCACACGCCGTTGATCACCCGCATCAAGCCGGGCGCGGTGCGTATAGAGCGCGCTGACAACGGCGAGGAAGAGTTCGTCTTCGTTGCCGGCGGCATTCTCGAAGTGCAGCCGGGTACGGTGACGGTGCTCGCCGACACCGCGATCCGTGGTCGCGACCTTGACGAAGCGGCGGCCAACGAGGCCCGCAAGCGCGCTGAGGAAGACATGCGCAATGCGAAGAATGAAATCGATCTCGCGAAGGCGCAAGGCGAGTTCGCCGCGATGGCAGCGCAGATCGCCGCACTGCGCAAGTTCCGCCGCAGCAAGTAGTTCGCTTTCTCGCGCGTCGGCAGCCGACGCGAAACCCAGCGTCCTGACGAGGCCCGCGCAGCGGAAACTGCGCGGGCCTTTTGTCGTCAGAGCGCCGTCAGCGCAACACCGGCGCGTCGGGCAGTTCGTTCGGGTTGCTCTCGCCCGCGGCGAGCGGGAAGTGCTCGCGCAGGGCTCGCGATACCGCGTCCACCGCCGCGTTCAGGCCGTCCTCGAAACGCCCGGCGCGAAACGCCTCGCCCATGCCGGTGGTGATCGCCTGCCAGTGCGCCGCGCCGACGCGCCGGCTCAAGCCGCGGTCGGCAACGATCTCGATGCTGCGATCGGCGAGCAGCAGGTAGATCAGCACACCGTTGTTCGCCTCGGTGTCCCACACGCCGAGCT
>JBDTSN010000451.1:0-2957 GCA_039931145.1 Burkholderiales bacterium
CCAAAGCCGCGCTCGCGCAGGCCGGTGTCAGTAGTGAGCACAAGACCGCAGCGCGCCGCGATCGCCTGCGCAGTCTGCGCCGCGCGCAGCAGATCGCTCGAATAGAGCGCTGTGATGTCGGCGTCGGCCAGCGCGTCGGCGACCCGGCGCGCCTGGTGTCGGCCGGTGTCGTTCAGCGTGATGTCGATCTGGCCTTGCAGCCGCGCATCCGCGTTCCACGCCGTCTCGCCGTGGCGGATCGCAATGACGCGTGTCGCGTTTTCCGGCATCAAGGCGCGATCAAACGCCCCAGACGATGTCCTCGCCCGCCTGCTGAGAGCGCCGGATCATCTCCAGCAGCGGCCAGGCCCGCTGGCGCAGAGTGACGGCGTTGCGCACGGGGAGCTTGCGGCCCTCGGTGGTTGCTTCTGCGTCGGCCTCGCGGCGCGCCTGCTCTTCTTCTTCCACCGCGGCTTCGATGGCCGCTACCGCGGCGGGCATCGCCGCCACTTCGAGGATGCCCTTGGCTGCGGGCTCGCGGCCGAGGATGCGCAGCACCTGCTCGGCGTTTTCCTCGAGCATGATGACGTCGCCGGCGGCCTTGGATTTGAATTTGTAGAGCATCGGTCAGTGCCTCGCGTAGATGTACGAGCGTTCGAAGGGGTAGACCGATTGTGCGCCCCGCATCGGCCCGTCGGCGACATTGCCGCTCGGGTTGGCGGCGAGGATCTGCGAGAGCGAGATCCAGCCGTGCTCGAAGCACATCGCGCAGCCCGCCAGATAAAGCCGATAGGCGCGCACCACGTTGTCGCGCGTCAGCTCGCGTGCCTGTGGCAGTTGCGCCTCGAGCGCGTCGCTCCAGTGCCAGAGGGTGCGCGCATAGTGCGGGCGCAGGTTTTCGAGATCGACCGCCTCGAGCCCGGCCTCGCTCATCACTTCGAGCACATATGAAGCATGCTCGAGTTCGCCGCCCGGAAAGATGTAGCGCTCGATGAAGTCGCCCATGCTCGCGCCGAGCTGCTCGTTCTTCGTGCCGCCGGCCGTGATGCCGTGGTTCATCATCAGCCCGCCGGGCGCGAGCAGGCGCCGCACCTTGGCGAAATACGCGGGCAGCATCGCGCGGCCGACATGCTCGAACATGCCGACCGAGGCGATCTTGTCCCACGGTTCGTCTTCGGGCAGCTCGCGGTAGTCGCACAGCGCCATCGTCACCCGCCCGCGCAGGCCGCGCTCGTCGATCATCTGGTTCACGTGCGCGTGCTGGTTCTTCGACAGCGTGATGCCGCTTGCGCGAACGCCGTAGTTCTCGGCGGCCCACAACAACAGTCCGCCCCAGCCGGCGCCGATGTCGAGGAAGCGCTCGCCCTCGCGCAGCATCAGCTTCTTGCAGATGTGGTCGAGCTTGGCTTGCTGTGCCTCGGCGAGCGTCATATCGGCGCGCCTGAAATAGGCGCACGAATAGACGCGCGCCGGGTCGAGCCAGAGGGCGTAGAAATCGTCCGAGATGTCGTAGTGGAACTGCACCTGGCGCGCATCGGCCTCGGGCTTGTGCTGTGCGCGTGAGCGGCTCAGTCGCGCGATGCCGCGCCACCAGCCGAGCGGCCCACGGCCGCCGTGCGTGGCCGTCGGGTCGGCCTCGATCATCTGCGCCGCGACATCCATCAGGTCGCGCACGCTGCCGTCGAAATCAAGATGTCCCTCGACGTAGTCCTGCGCTACGCGGCCGACCTCGCCGGTCGCGATGTGTGCGAGCGGCGCCAGCTCATGCAGCGTGATCGTCACCTTCGCATCTGCGGGGCCGACGCGCTGGCCGCCGGGCAACACGACCGCAAGCGAGGTGGTGAGGGTCGCGAGCTTGCGCTCGAGCAGGGCGTGCAGAGGGTTCATCCGTCGTTCAGCGCATCGATGTGTCCGTTGAAGGCGCGGTGCATCGTTGGCGACGCTGCGACTCGGAACGCATCGTACGGACGAACCCGTCCGCGTGGCAAGTCGGTGCGACGAGCAAGGCCTTTCACACTGACCCTGCGCAATGGAGCGCAGGATTCATTCACGGCCTCTCAGCCGACCAGGCGGATGCTGCGCGACGTTGGCTGTGAAGCCGAGCTTACGAGTTCGAAAAGGCGTTGCGCGTCGAGCGCAGGCGCGAACAAGAAGCCCTGGTACAGGTCGCAGCCCGCGGACTGCAGGAAGCGGCGCTGCGCCTCGGTCTCGACGCCTTCTGCAATGACCTGTAGCCGTAGCGCGCGGCCGAGGCTGATGATCGCCTGCACGATCGCGACATCGCTCTCGTCGCCCGGCAGTCCGTCGATGAAGCTGCGGTCGATCTTGAGCTGCCCGATCGGGAAGCGCTTCAGGTAGCCAAGGCTCGAGTAGCCGGTGCCGAAGTCGTCGATCGACAATCGCACGCCGAGCTGCGCCAGTGCCTGCAAGCGGGTGAGCGCCTCCTGCGCATCCTGGATCAGGATCGTTTCGGTGAGCTCGAGCTCGAGCCCGTGCGCCGGCAAACCCGCGTCGAGCAGCGTACGCGCGACGCTATCGACAAAATCGGGCTTCTGAAATTGCAAGGCCGAGACGTTGACCGCGACGACGATGTCGAGCCCGCGCGCGCGCCACTGCGCCGCCTGGCGAACGGCTTCGACGAGCACCCATTCGCCGATCGCGACGATGAAGCCGCTCTCCTCGGCGACGCCGATGAAGTCGGCTGGCGCCATCTCGCCGAGTGTGGGGTCGCGCCAGCGCAGCAGCGCTTCGGCGCCGACGATGCGCCCGCTCGTGCAGTCGACTTGCGGCTGGTAGTTGAGCCGGAAGTCTCCCTGGGCCAGCCCCTGGCGCATCGCATGGTCGATGCGCATGCGGCTTCTCAGATCGACGTCCTTGCGCGGCTGGTGGAAGCGGTAGCCGGCGCGCCCGCCTTCCTTCACGCTGTACATCGCCTTGTCGGCGTGACGCAGCAGTTCGTCGAGCGTCTCGCCGTCGTT
>JBDTSN010000452.1:0-2950 GCA_039931145.1 Burkholderiales bacterium
GTGCTGATCCCCTTGCTCGGTTTGACACTTGCCAGCGCGATGCTCTCGGCGCTTGTCTATGCGCTCGGCCCCGACGAGAAGTGGAACGCGCGCTACAACCCGAGCGGCCCGGCCTCGCGCAGCGGATGGGTGACGGTGATCGGCGCCATCGTCGCACTAATGTTGGGCGCCGGAGTCCTGATGGCGACGCTTGCCTTCAGCGCGCAACGCTTCTACGAGATCCAGGCCGAGGCGCCCGCCGAAACCCGCAAATGATCAATCGAACAGGTTCAAGCTGACCCAGTAGAAGAGGCCGGCGGCGAAGGCCGAGGCCGGAATCGTGAAGATCCAGGCCCAGACGATGGAGCCGGCCGTTCCCCAACGCACCGCCGATGCGCGTCGCACCGATCCGACGCCGACGATCGCGCCGGTGATGGTGTGCGTCGTCGATACCGGAATGCCGAGTGCCGAGGCGAGAAACAACGTGATCGCCCCACCCGCTTCGGCACAGAAGCCGCCCACCGGCTTCAACTTCGTGATCCGCTGCCCCATCGTCTTGACAATGCGCCAGCCGCCAAACATCGTCCCGAGGCCGATCGCGAGATAGCAGCTCCAGATCACCCAGGTGGGGGGATAGGAATCCGCCGCATCGGTATATCCGGTCGCGATCAGCAGCATCCAGATAATGCCGATCGTTTTTTGCGCGTCGTTGCCGCCGTGCCCCAGGCTGTACAGGCCGGCCGAGACGAGCTGGGCGCGGCGAAAGAAGTTGTCCACCCGCAGCGGCGAGGTTCGTCGAAATGTCCACGCCACGCCGACCATCATCGCCCCCCCGAGCAGGAAGCCCAACAACGGCGAGATGAAGATGAAGAGCACCGTCTTGATGATCCCGCCCGCGATCAGCACGCTAGCGCCCGCCTTGACGACAACCGCGCCGACGATGCCGCCGATCAACGCATGCGACGAGCTCGACGGAATGCCGTACCACCAGGTGACGATGTTCCAGACGATCGCACCGAGCAGCGCACCGAAAACGACATGGTGATCGACGATTCCCGGATCGACGATGCCCTTGCCGACGGTCGCCGCCACCTTCAGGTGGAAGACGAAGATCGCGAGCACGTTGAAGAAGGCCGCGAACGCGACCGCCGTCTGGGGCTTGAGCACACCCGTCGAGACGACCGTCGCGATCGAATTGGCGGCGTCGTGAAAGCCGTTCATGAAGTCGAACGCGATCGCGATCGCGACCAGCATCGCGACGACCCAGAAGGCCACCTGCGTCGTCGCCACGGCGCGGCTAGGAATTCTCGAGGACGACGCCCTCGATCAGATTGGCGACGTCCTCGCAGCGATCGGTGATGGCTTCGAGCTGCTCATAAATGGCTTTGAGCTTGATAAGTTCACGGACGTCGGTCTCCTCACGAAAGAGCTTGGACAACGCCGCGCGCATCACACGGTCAGCGTCAGACTCGAGCCGATCGATCTCTTCGCAGGCCTTGATCGCCTGCTCCGCCACGGAGGGCTTCGACAGCTTGGGCAGCAGCGACACCGCATGCTGCACCTGCTCACAGCACTTTGCCATGAGCTCACCCAAGCGCAGCACCTCGTCAGTCACGCCCCGCACGTCATACAGCAGCAAGGTTTCGGTCGCATCCTGAAGCAGATCAAGGATGTCATCCATCGCGTCAATGAGACCAAGGATCTGCTCGCGGTCGATCGGCGTAATGAAGGTCTTGTGCAACAGCCGATGCATCTCCGCCGTGATGCGGTCCGCCATGCGCTCGGCGTTGCCCACCTCGTTGGCATATTGCTCGCGCAAGCTGGGATCGGGATAGTTCTCGATCATCAGCATGAAAGCTCGCGCACCTTCGATGATGTGCGCGCCATGCTGGTCGAACAGCTCGAAGAAGTTGCCTTCGCGCGGCAACAGCTTGCCAAAGAACATTCGATCTCCCAGGGTTGGCTTCGGTGCGCGACCCCGTTCACCCAGCCGCCCAAGCACGAGTGTATCGCCCCCGGTCTGCGGCGCTTCTTGCGCCCGTGGCAGCCCGGGAAGGCACGACGCACACCGTGGGCGTGGCGCCCCTCAGCGGCGCGCCGGCAGCATTCGCAGCAAGGTGGTGTCGCGCATCACATAGTGATGAAACAGCGCCGCCGCGGCATGCAGGCCGATCAGGTAGTAGCCGACCGTGCCAATCGTTTCGTGGATGTCCTTCAGCGACTTGTACAAATCCTTGTCCTGACCGATCAGCAGCGGCAACTGCAAGCCGTAAAACGTGATCGGATTGCCCTTGGCGCTGACGGCAAACCAGCCGAGCAGAGGCATGCCGAGCATGAAGACGTAGAGCGCCACATGCATCCCTTCGGCCAGACGTTGCGGCCACACCGAAGGCCCAGGCTTAATCTGCGGCGCTGGCCCAGAGAAGAGCCGCGTCGCGAGACGCACTGCGACCAGCACGAGAACACTCATGCCGAGCACGAAGTGCCAGGTTTTCAGATCCGCCCTGAGCGCGCTGCCCTTCGGGGCCAGGTCCTGCAGATTGATCGCCACATAGACGCCGATCAGCAGCAGCAGCATCAGCCAGTGCATGCCGATCGACAGCGATCCGTAACGATCGGTCGTGTTTTTCCAGTTCATGCCAGCTCCGCGGTCGCTCGAGCCATCGGTCGGTCAGAAGTGAACAAGCCGCGTCGCCGATGACATTTCATTGTGCCCCGTCAACACCGCGGCGCGCTTCGCGCCGGCGCCGCGCCGGTCAGGCGCGAGAGGAACGACCTCGTGCGCTCGTGCCGGGGATTCGAGAGAAGTTCCTTCGGCGCACCCGACTCGACGACGACACCACCGTCCATGAAGGCGACGCGATCACCGGCGTCGCGTGCGAACGCCATCTCGTGGGTGACGACGATCATCGTCATGCCGTCGTCGGCGAGCCCGCGCATCACGCTCAGCACTTCGTCGACCAGCTCGGGG
>JBDTSN010000453.1:0-2947 GCA_039931145.1 Burkholderiales bacterium
GTGAGCCAGATCGCGACCTTCGGCACGATGGCTGCGAAGGCCGCGCTGCGCGACGTCGGCCGCGTCCTCGGCATGAGCTACGGTCATGTGGACAGCATCGCCAAGCTCGTGCCGGCGCCGCCAGGCAAGACCGTGACGCTTGCGCGCGTGCCCGAGGAGCCCGACAGCGGCGTCATCTACGCGCGCCGCGAGAATCCGGAGATCGAACGCCGCGAGCAGAGCGAGGAGGAGGTTGCCGAACTGCTCGCGCTTGCGACGCGCGTCGAAGGCATCGTGCGCAACGTCGGCATGCACGCCGGCGGCGTGTTGATCGCGCCGGGCCGCATCACCGACTTCTGCCCGCTCTACATGCAGCCCGGCAGCGATCATGCGGTGAGCATGTTCGACAAGGACGACGTCGAGGCGATCGGCCTCGTGAAGTTCGACTTCCTGGGCCTGGCGACGCTGACGGTGCTCGAACTCGCGAAGAAGTTCATTCGCGAGCGTCACGCGGATCGGCGCGACTTCAGCTTCGAGGACCTGACGCTCGACGATCGCGCGACCTATCAGCTGATGTCCGAAGGCCGCACCGTCGCCGTGTTCCAGCTTGAAAGCGCCGGCATGCAGCGCATGCTGCGTGAAGCCAAGCCAAACGTGTTCGAGGACGTGATTGCGCTTGTCGCGCTCTTCCGTCCGGGGCCGATGGACCTGATCCCGAATTTCTGTGCACGCAAGCATGGCCGCGAGGCGGTGGAGTATCCGCATCCGCTGATGCAGGAGGTGCTCAGCGAAACGTACGGGATCATGATCTACCAGGAACAGGTGATGCAGGTCGCGCAGATCGTCGGCGGCTATTCGCTCGGTGGCGCCGACCTGTTGCGCCGCGCGATGGGCAAGAAAAAGCTCGAGGAAATGGTCGCGCATCGCACGACCTTTGCCGACGGCGCGGCGCAGAAGGGCATCGGCGAGGCGAAGGCGAACGAGATCTTCGACCTGATGGAGAAGTTCGCCGGCTACGGCTTCAACAAGTCGCACGCCGCGGCGTATGCGCTGCTCTCGTATCACACGGCCTGGGCCAAGGTGCACTATCCGGCCGAATTCGCGGCTGCCAACATGAGCGTCGCGCAGGACGACACCGACAAGCTCAAGATCCTCCACGACGACGCGCGCACGATGGGTGTCGTCTTCGAGCCGCCCGACGTGAACCGTGGCGGCTATCGCTTCGAGCCGATCGGCGACAAGCAGGTGCGCTACGGCCTCGGCGCGATCAAGGGCACCGGGCACGGCGCGATCGAGGCGATCGTGCAGGCGCGCGAGGAAGGCGGGCCGTTCAAGAGCCTGTTCGACTTCTGTGCGCGCGTCGATCGCACGCGCATCAACAAGCGCGCGGTGGAAGCGTTGATCAAGGCCGGCGCGTTCGACGCGCTGGAGGCGAATCGCGCCTCGCTCGTCGCGAGCATCGGCCTTGCGTTCGACTTCGCCGACAGCCAGCTCGCGCACGCCGACCAGGGCGGGCTGTTCGACGACGTGATCGACTCGCACGCGGCGTCGACGCAGGAGCCACCGCTCGTCGCCGCCGGCGAGTGGAGCATCCGCGAACGCTTGACGCTGGAAAAGACGGCGGTCGGCTTCTTCCTCTCCGGCCATCTGTTCGACCAGAGTGCCGACGAAGTGCGCCGCTTTGCCAAACGCCGCATCGCCGACCTGCTCGACAGCCGCGAGCCGCAACTGCTTGCCGGCATCGTCAGCGACTTGCGGATCGTCAACGGCCAACGCGGCCGCATGGCGCTCTTCAAGCTCGACGACAGTTCCGAAGTGATCGATGCGCGCGCCAGCGAAGAGCTGTTCAACGCGCATCGCGATCAGTTCAAGGAAGACGAGCTCGTCGTCATACAGGGCAAGGTGCAGCCAGATCGGTTCCTCGGCGGCCTGATGCTGAGCGTGCAGCAGGTCTGGGACTTGGCCGGTGCGCGCTGTCGCTTCGGGAAATTTCTGCAGGTCGACTTGAACGGCAGCGTGCCGCCGATCGCCGAAGTGCTGCGCGACTTTCCGTCACGCAGCGTTGCAACCGAGCATGGCGAGCTGACGCAGGGTCTGACGGTACGGCTGCAACTGCATCGCGACGCGGCGAGTGGGGAGCTCGACCTGGGCGACGCGGTGCGCTTTTATCCGACTGACGCCGCGCTCGAGCGCTGGCGCGCCGCCGCGCGCGAGGGGCACGCTCAGGTCATCTATGACTGACGGATGGCGGCGCTCCCTCTCGGCGCCCACGATCCCGGATGGTTGTCTCAGGAAGCGAGCGAGTTCACGTAGCGCCGGACCCCGGCGCCGACATCGGCGAACACATGATCGCAACCGGCCGCGCGAAGAGCGCTCAAATCGGCTTCGGTGAAGCACTGGTACTTGCCGACGAGCGCGTCGGGGAAAGCGATGTACTCGATCACGCCCTGGCGCACCAGTTCGTCCAGCGTCAGCGGCGTCTCACCCGCGCGCTCGCGAGCGGCATTGACTACGGCAAGCGCCACGTCGTTGAACGGCTGGGCGCGGCCGCTGCCGAGGTTGAAGATGCCACTGCAATCGGGGTGCTCGAGGAACCACAGGTTGACGGCGACGACGTCGTCGATGAAGATGAAATCGCGCGCCTGCTGCCCGGGCGCGTAGCCGCCGTACTCGCCGAACAGGCGCACCTTGCCGGTCTCGCGCAACTGTTGCTGATGGTGGAACGCGACCGACGCCATGCGACCCTTGTGCTGCTCGCGCGGGCCGTAGACGTTGAAGTAACGAAATCCCGCTACCTGGGACGTGGCGCTTGGCAATATGCGGCGCACGACGTTGTCGAACAGCAGCTTCGAGTAGCCGTAGACGTTGAGCGGCTGCTCGAAAGCAGGCTCCTCACGGAAGGTTGAACTCGCGCCATAGGTGGCCGCCGATGACGCATAGAGCAGCCGCGTGCCCTGCGCCTGGCAGG
>JBDTSN010000454.1:0-2943 GCA_039931145.1 Burkholderiales bacterium
GTTGACCATGCGCTTGCCGCGATAGATCAAGCCTTCTTCGTGGAGCCGCACGAAGGTCTCGGTGACGACCGGCGAGAGCTCGTCGCTCATCGTGAAGTACTCGTGCTGCCAGCTCACGCTCGCGCCCATGCGGCGCATCTGGCGCGTGATCGTCGTGCCCGAGCTTTCCTTCCACTCCCAGACCTTGGCGACGAAGTTCTTGCGCCCGATGTCGTGCCGGCTCGTGCCTTGATCCTGCAACTGGCGCTCGACAACGATCTGCGTTGCGATCCCCGCATGGTCGGTCCCCGGCACCCACAACGTGTTGAAGCCGCGCATCCGGTGGTAGCGCGTCAGCGCATCCATGATCGTCTGGTTGAACGCGTGCCCCATGTGCAGCGTGCCGGTCACGTTCGGCGGCGGCAACTGGATGCAAAACGACGGCTTCGCCGAGTCGAGCGTCGGCTCGTAGACGCCGCTCGCCTCCCACGACGGTGCCCACTTGGCCTCGATGGCGGCAGGTTCGAAGGACTTGGAAAGTTCGTTCATGGCGGGGTTGTGGCGACGCTTGACACTGCGATGGGCGAGAGGGGGATCCGGAAGTCTGGAATTGTAGGTGGCACCCATTCGGGACACCCGTCGCCGGACGCCGGCTGACCTGTTCTCGAGCGCGGCCGTCGCGCGCTGGCGTGGGGCTGCGGATGTCCCGGTTTCGCTGGCATCATGCGACGATGTTGGCGCTTGAACTGCTCGGGCCGGTGCGCTTGCTGCGCGACGATGCGGCGTTGCCGATCACGGTGCGCAAGACGCTCGCGCTGCTGGCACTGCTGGCGTGCAGCGAACCGCTGCCGCGGCCGCGGGTCGTCGATCTGCTGTGGCCGACGCTGGACGAAGCTACCGGCCGGCGCAACCTGCGCCGCGAGCTCGCGCGCCTGCGCGAAGCCGGCGCGGCGCAGGCCGTGCGGGCGGAGGGTGACTTCCTGACGCTGGATGCGAGCGTGGTGCTCGATGTCCGGATGGCGGAGGACGATCTGCGGTCTGGCTTCGTCGAACGGTCGATCGAGCGCTGGCGCGGCATGGCGATGGACGGCTTGAGGCTGGACGATGCGCCGGGTTTCGACGAGTGGCTCGACGTCCAGCGATCCCGGCTGCAGCGTTTGCGCACGAGCGCGCTCGAGGTCTCCGCCAGGGATCACGAACAGCGCGGCGAACGCGGGATCGCGTTGCAGCGCATCGAGCTGTTGCTCGCGCTCGATCCGTTGCAGGAGCAGCATCATCGCGACGCGATGCGGCTGCTCTCCGCCACTGGTCGTCGCGAGGCCGCGATCGCACAGTACGAACGCTGCCGGGCCGTGCTGCGCGACGAACTCGGCCTGCAACCGATGGCCGAGACCGAGGCCCTGGCGGCGTCCCTGCGCGGGGCGCAGCGGGGCGCGGTCACCTCGACGCCCTTGGTGCCGCCGATCGCGCCGCCGATCGCATCCGACACGCCGCGCCTGCCCGCGCGCCTTCCCTTCGTGGGCCGGTCGGACGAGGCAGCGCGACTCGAAGCAGCGTGGCGCACTGGCAGCGCAATCGTGATCGAAGGCGAGGGCGGGGTCGGCAAGACGCGCCTTGCGCTTGACTTCGCGTCCGCCCACGGCCCCTACGCGCTGGCCCGCTGTCGCAGCGGCGATGCCGACATCCCGTACGCCTCGTTTACGCGCGCACTGCGCACGCTCGCCGGGCCGGCGCCGGACCTCTCCGCGCTCGACCCTTGGGTCGCTGGCGAATTCGCGCGCCTGCTGCCGGAACTCGGCGCCGCACCTCCCGCGATGCGTTCCGCCGAGGAGCGCAGCCGCTTCTTCGAAGCTTGCGCGATCGGTTGGTGCTTTCTCGCCGCCGATGAGTTCGACGCTGTCGTGCTCGACGATTGGCAACACGCCGACGCTGCGAGTCGTGCGCTGCTGGTGTTCGTCGCACAGCGGCGGCGTGAAATCTCGCCGCTCACCGCGCGCGAGATCGTGCTGCTTCGGCCGGATGCCGACCCTGCTGCGTCGGGTGCGCTTGCTGAAACGTTGCAGGCGCTGTACCTCGCATTGCAACCCTTGGACGGCGAAGCGGTCTTCGACCTCGTGCGACAGCTCTCGGGCGCCGAGAATCCGGAGCGCTTTGCCGAGCGCCTGCAGCGAGCGACGGGCGGCAACCCGTTCTTTCTCGCCGAAACGCTTCGCCAGTTGATCGAGCTCGGGCTGCTGCAGCAGGGGCCGGACGGCGTCTGGCGCACGCAGTATGACGATGCGACCCGCGACTACCACGAGCTGCCGCTTCCGGCCAGCGTGCGCGACGCCGTGCTGTCGCGCGTGCATCGACTCGGCGCGGCCTGTGTGCGCGTGCTCGAGGCGGCCGCGCTTGCGGGTGACGCCTTCGCGCCGTCGCTGCTCGCACCGGCCTGTGCGCTGTCCGAACTCGACACCGTGCTGGCGATCGAGCGCGCGGTGCAGGCGCGGCTGCTGCGCGAGCACGAATCCTCGGGATTCGCCTTCGCGCACGATCTGGTGCAGCAGGCGCTCGAGTCGAGCCTGTCGCAGGAGCGGCGGCGCCTCGTGCACCGGCGACTGGCGCTCGGTGCCGAGGCCGGCGGCGCGCCGCCGGCGCAGATCGCGCGCCTTCACGAAGCCAGTGGCGAGCGCCGTCGCGCGGTCGCGCCCCGCCTCGCCGCGGGGGACGCGGCGCAGGGGCTGAATGCGCTCGCCGATGCCGTCACGCATTGGCGCAAGGGGCTCGAGGACGATCCGAGCCCGAGCCAGGCCCTGGCTTTGCGGGTGCGTCTGATGCGCGCGCTGATGTTGCTCGACGAGCTCGACGCCCATCTCGCCGAGACGGCCGCGTTGCGCGCGCTTGCCGACGGCGGCACGCTGACGGCCGGCGAGCGCAGCGACGCGCTGATCGCGGTGGCCGGTGAACTGGCGCGCGGCGACCGCT
>JBDTSN010000455.1:0-2939 GCA_039931145.1 Burkholderiales bacterium
AGGTGTCGGCGCTGTCTGCCGCACTGCTCGGCGCGCTTTTGCTGACCTGGACCGAACGCCGCTGGCCGCAGATTCAGGAGGCGCTGATCGGCGTGCTGTTCGTGCTCGCATCCAGCGCGGGCTTGCTGCTGCTGGCAGGCAACCCGCACGGTGGCGAGCACTTGAAGGATCTGCTCGTCGGACAGATTCTGTGGGTGTCGACGACGCAGCTTGTCGGCATGGCGGTGCTGACGGCGCTCGTGCTCGCGCTGTGGTTCGGCTTGCGAGAACGCCTCGGGCGCGCGGGCTTCTACCTGCTTTTCGCGCTCGCGGTCACCGCGTCGGTGCAACTCGTCGGCGTCTACCTCGTCTTCACGAGCCTGATCGTGCCGGCGCTCGCAGTGCGCGGCCTGCCACCGCGGTTGCGGCTGCCGGTCGCGTACGCGCTCGGTGCGCTCGGCTACCTGCTCGGCCTCGCGCTTTCGGCACACTTCGACCTGCCTTCGGGGGCGGTCGTCGTGCTCGTCATGGCGGTTGTCGCGCCGCTGGTGCCGCTGCTCATGCCCAGGCCGAACGCGGTGAGTCAGCGAGGGACCTCGGGCGCCGGATAGCGCACCTCGATGATCTCGATCACCTCGACGCCTCCCGGCGTCACGAGTTGCACTTCATCGCCCTCGTGCGCCTTGAGCAATGCGCGCGCGACCGGCGAGATCCAGCTCACTTCGCCGGCCAGGCTGTCGGCCTCGTCGACGCCTTTGATCGTGATCGTGCGCGCCTCGCCTTGTGCGTTGGCGTAGGTCACGGTTGCGCCGAAGAAGATCTGGTCGTTGCCGTGGTGCCGCGATGGATCGGCGAGCTCGGCAATGTCGAGCCTTTTGGTGAGGAAGCGGATGCGGCGGTCGATCTCGCGCAGGCGCTTCTTGCCGTAGAGGTAGTCGCCGTTCTCCGAACGGTCGCCGTTCTTCGCCGCCCAGGACACGACCTCGACGATCTTCGGGCGCTCGACGTCGAGCAGATCGAGCAGCTCCTTGCGCAGCCGTGCGTAGCCCGGCGGCGTCAGGTAGTTGCGCGCGCCCGGCGGCAGCGCCGCCAGCGACGGCGCCTCGTCGTCGCCACCGTCTTCGTCGGAATCGACTTCGCGTGTGAAGGCCTTGTTCATGTCTCGTGGTCGCGCCCGCGCATCGTCGCAGGGCTTGCAACGCGACGATCGTACTCGCGCCGCCAGGGACGCGATCTGGCAGGCGATTTGTTGTCAATTTGCGGCTCAATTCCGCGCATCGCGCTCGCCATGCCTGCCTAGCATGATGGTGTCATCAAGCGCCCGCAGATCCGCTGCCGGCGCGTTCCAGCCCGTGAACAAGGCCTTCACATGTCCGACCTCTTGACGCCACTCGCCTGGTCCGCCCCGGATCGCGATGCGCTGCCGGATTTCAGCCGCAGCGGATCCGTGCCCAAGGCCGAGGCGCTCGATGCCGACAAGGCGCAACCGGCCATGTTCGCCTGGCCGACACCACCCTTTGCTTCCTATCCGCGAGCGATCGAGCAGCAGTCGAGCGAGCCCTGCGTGATCGTCGGCTTGAACGACAAGGAGATGCAGGGGCGCTTGAGCTTTTTCGTGCCCGAAGAGCATGTCGCGCACGTCCAGGTGCCGCCCGCGCGGACGACGATGGCACTGCGCTTCAAGCAGTTCAAGTCGCTCACGGTGCTACCGCCGATCGCGGTCAGCGCACGCCACGCGTCGATCGCGATTCCGGGCCCCAGCGACGCCGAGGCGCTGGTGCTCGACCACCGGCCACGCAGCACGTATCGCGTCGTGCTCGCCAGCAGTAGCGAGATAAAGGGCGAGACGATCGGACACGTTGAGAGCGCATACGGCTTGTTCCTGTTCCCGCCGATCGACGACGCCGACAGCGTGCAGCGCCTGTTCGTGCCGCGCGAGGCCTACACGTCGTTCGAAATCGGCGAGCGCATCGGCGAGGTGCTGGTGCAGGACGATTCCGCCACGCCGCGCCAGATCGAGCAGGCCGTCGCGCACCAACAAGAACTGCGCGCACAGCGCCTGGGCGACATCCTAGTCATGCGCCAGGCCTTGACGCCCGAGCAGCTGCTCGAAGCGATCGCCAAGCAGGCGAACATGCCGCTCGTGCGCATCGGCGACGCGCTGATGTCGCTCGGCTTCATCACACAGGTGCAACTCGATGACGCGCTTGCGCAGCAGGCAACCGACCGCAGCGTACCGCTCGGCGAATTGCTGGTACGCATGGGCGCCGTCTCGCAGCAGGATCTGCAGGTCGCGCTCGCACGCAAGATGGGGTTTCCGATCGTCAGCATCGCGCAGTTCCCGGTCGAGGCCGAGGCGCTCAGGAAGCTGCCCTACGCGATGGCGCTGCGCCTGCGGCTGATGCCGCTGATGGTGCGCGACGGCCGCCTGGTCGTGGCGCTGGCCGACCCGCAGCGCCGGCGCGAGGCGATGGAGGAAGTCGAGTTCCTGACCCAGATGAAATGCGTGCCGGTGCTCGCGCAATGCGCGTCACTCGAGGACGTGCTGCGCGCGGCCTACGAGAAGTTCGGCATCGCGACCAACATCGGTTTCGGGTCGATCGATTCGAGCGTGCCCTTCGAGTTCGACCTCAACGACACCGACAAGCTCGTCGAAACCCTCGAGAAGGAGCGCAACGACCGGCCGAGTGCGGACGACGACCAGCAGATCGAGCAATCCGACAACTCGCTCGTTCGCCTCATCAACAACATGGTCGTCGAGGCCTGGAAGGATGGCGTCTCCGACATCCACATCGAGAGCCACCCCGGGCGCGAGCGCATCAAGATTCGCTTTCGCAAGGACGGGCTGCTGCACACCCATCTGGAGTTGCCGCACAACTACCGCAACGCCGTGATCGCGCGCATCAAGATCATGTGCGACCTCGACATCAGCGAGCGCCGCAAGCCGCAGGACGGCAAGA
>JBDTSN010000456.1:0-2937 GCA_039931145.1 Burkholderiales bacterium
GCATCATCGAGTTCTTCGGCATCTCGCTCGCCTCGTTCCAGGTCGGCGGCGGCACCTTGCTGTTGATCTCTTCGTTGCAGATGCTCAACGCGCAACCGGCAGATTCAGGCGTCGAAACGGTGCGTGAAGGCGACGACAAGCTCGATGCCGGCGACAGCATCGCCGTCGTGCCACTGACGATTCCGCTGCTCACCGGCCCGGCGACGATCTCGACCGTCGTCATCTACGCCGAGAAGACGCGCCACTGGTGGGAGCATGCGGTGCTCGTCGGCTACGGGGTCGTCATCGGGCTCGCGGTCTGGCTCGCATTCAGCGCCGCCGACAAGATTTCGCGCGTCCTTGGCCGGACCGGCATCAACGTCATGACGCGCCTGATGGGGCTGATACTTGCCGCGATCGCGGTCGAAGTGATGGCCGACGGCTTGACCAAGCTGTTCCCGGGGCTCGCGGGGTCGATCCCGCGCTAAGCGTTTGCGAGAGAGTCCACACGCCCGCTCGGGCGTGCCGGACCCTTTCAGAGGCTCTGAGCCCCTCGTCAGTTGAGCAGTTGGCGTCGCGCGCGATGCAGGCGGACGAACAGGTTCGCCTCGCTGATCTCGAGCCGGCGGCAGACTTCGGCGGTCGGCAGTTCCTCGAAAATGCGCATTTGCATCACGTCGCGCAGCATCGCGGGTAGCGCCGCGATACCCGCCATCGTCTGCGCCAGCCGTTCGCGCTGTTCGGCGAGTTCGTCGGGGCCCGGCGTCGCGGCGCAAACTGGCGTCGCGCCTTCGGCGTCGAATCCATCGTCGAATGAATCGGTGCCGGCGTTACGGCGCACCAGATCGACGATCTTGTGCTTCAGGATGCCGGTCAGCCACGAGCGCAGCGACGAGCGCCCGGCAAACGTGGCGCGGCCGGCGAGCACCGCCTCGAACACGTCATGCACCAGGTCTTCGGCGAGCATCGGGTCGCGCAGCCTGCGCGCCGCGAAGCGCACCAGGCTCGTGCGGTGCGACATCAGTTCGCGCGGGCAGACCACCCGTGGCGCGTTCTGACCGGGGGATGCAATAGCGGCGGCGAGTGCAAGTTTCATGGCGGAGTCTTCTTGAAGGGACGGTGGCGCGGCGCGCGCAGCCGATGCCTGCACTGTGGCCGCCGCTCCTCACACGCCGCTCGCCGAACCTCACGGGAAGATCGCGCTTTGCACACATCGCTGTAAGGCGGGCGCCTCCGACGCGACAATCAGCCATGCCCGCACCGGCCACCATCCTGCTCGCCGAGGACCAGACCGACATTCGCGATCTGATCGCGATGAACCTGCGCCAGGCCGGCTATGACGTGGTGGCGGTGGCCGATGGCGCGAGCGCGCTTGCACACCAGATCGAGAGCCCGGCCGAACTGCTGATCCTCGACCTGATGATGCCCGGCCTCGACGGCCTCGAGGTATGCAAGGCGCTACGCGCGCGCCAGCACAGCGCACCGATCCTGATGCTCACGGCGAAGGCAACCGAGCTCGACCGCGTGCTCGGCCTCGAGCTCGGCGCCGACGACTACCTCACCAAACCGTTCTCGCTTGCGGAACTGATGGCGCGCGTGAAGGCCTTGCTGCGACGCGCAGAACTGCTGCGTCAGGCGCAAAGCGCGCAGGGCGCAGCGGGCGCACCGATCCGCAATGGCGAGCTCGAGATCCACCCTACGCGGCGCAGCGTGCGTTTCGCAGGCGCCGAGCTCGAATGCACGGCGCGCGAGTTCGACCTGCTGCTGCATTTCGCACAGCATCCTGGGCATGTGTTTTCGCGCTCGCAACTGCTGGCCGCCGTCTGGGGCTATTCGCACGACGGCTACGAACACACGGTGACGACGCACATCAACCGGCTGCGCGCGAAGATCGAGGCCGATCCGATGCAGCCGCGGCTCATCCTCACCGTGCGCGGCGCGGGCTACAAGCTGCGCGACGCGCCCTGAATGCTGAAAGGTCTTCGTGACCGTACGGCTCAAGATCACGCTGACGATCCTGGCGACGGGCATGGCGACTGCGCTGCTCGTGATCGCGACCGTGATCTACGCCTTCCAGCGTTTCGAGCACGAGCTCACGTACCAGCGCGTGCGCGCCTTCCTGACGCGCGTCGTCAGCGAGTACGACAACATCATCGATCTGCAGGAGCGCAACCCGGCGGACTTCAACGCCTGGCTCTCGAACCTCGTGCTGTTCGACCCCGACAGCCAGCTCTACCTGCTCGACACCCAAGGCCGCGTGCTCGCGACCTCGGCAAAGATCAAGCTGGCGCCTGACTTCCGGGTCGCGATGGGGCCAGTGATGCAGTCGATCGGGCCCGAGCGCGCACCCTACGTGATGGGCGACGACCCCGAGCGCATGGACGCCGACGCGGTCGTCGCCGCGCAGCCGCTGCGCCGCGCGCTGATCCGCGCCACCGAGCCGGTCGCCGGCTACCTCTACGTCGTCAGCCATCCCGGCGACAAGGCGGCGAGCAGCTGGGCAGCCGCGCGCAAGAGCCTGGGCCAACCGGCGCTGATCCTGATCGCGGCGATCGTCGCCCTCACGACCGGGCTCGCGGCCTGGATGACGGCGTCCATCACGCGGCCGCTGGCGCGCCTCACGCGCGCCGTCGCCAGTGTGTCGCGCGACGGCCTGAAGTCTGGCGATGTGCGGTGACGGCACCAACGACTCGCCGGCCCTGGCACAGGCCGACGTGGCCGTGGCCATGAACAGCGGGACGCAGGCGGCCAAGGAAGCCGGCAATATGGTCGACCTGGATTCCAATCCCACGAAGCTGATCGAGATCGTGGAAATCGGCAAGCAACTGCTGATGACACGTGGTTCGCTGACCACCTTCAGCCTGGCCAACGACGTCTCGAAATATTTCGCAATTATCCCCGCTGCGTTTGCCAGCACGTATCCCGTATTGGACAAGCTGAATATCATGCACCTGGCCA
>JBDTSN010000457.1:0-2930 GCA_039931145.1 Burkholderiales bacterium
GTCGCGCGCCACGTAGCCCGGGGTGTCGGCGTTCGCGATGTTGCTCGCGAGCAGCCGCTGGCGCTCCGAGCGCAGCGAGAGCGCCTGAGCCTGAAAGTCGAGCGAACCGGTGACGCTGTTGAGCATGCTGCCTGTCCTTGGTTTGACGGCCCCGGAAGGGGTTGGTGTCGGCGCATTGTTGGTCGCCAGCGCGGCGAACATAAGCGCGAACAACAGGCGCAATCGCAGCCAATTCACGCCCTAGCCGGTGCATGCGACGACCTACAGTGACGGCGTGGCCCCTCCCCGCTCTCCCATCCTCGATCACAGGCAGCGCCTTCGCGACCGCGTGCGCCTCACGTTCGCCTGGCTCGCGCTCACGCTCGCCGCGCTCGGCTTGATCGCGGCGGCCGGAAGTGCGCGCGCTACCGTGCCCGCGCCGGTGCAGGAACTCGGCGCTGCGATCGCGGAGCAGGCCAAGCAGTTCGTGACGGAAAGCGGCGCCCTGCCTGGCATGCGGCTCGAAATCGAGGTCGGCACACTCGATGCGCGGCTGAAGCTCGCGCCATGCGATCACATCGAGCCCTATGTGCCGAACGGGACCCGACTTTGGGGGCGCACCCGCATCGGCCTGCGTTGCACGCAGGGTGCGACGCCATGGAACGTCTATCTTCCGCTCACCGTCAAGGTGTTCGGCCTCGGCGTCACGAGCGTCGCGGCGCTGCCTGCCGGCGCAGTGCTGACTGCAGCCGACGTGCAAACCACCGAGGTCGACCTCGCCGCGCGCGGCACGCCTATCGTGAACCCCGAAGACGCCATCGGCCGCACGCTCGCGCGTCCGCTCGTTCCGGGCCAGAGCCTGCGCGCCGCCGACCTGCGCAAGCGCCAGTGGTTCGCGGCCGGCGAGACGGTGCACATCACCGCCGTCGGCCCGGGCTTCAGCGTCAGCGGCGAAGGCCAGGCGCTCGGCCCCGGCTTCGAAGGCCAGGCCGCGCGCGTGCGCACCGACAGCGGACGCATCGTCGTCGGCCAGCCGGTTGCCGAGCGGCGCATCGAGATCGCTTTGTAACGGTGCCGCTTCGGGTCGCGAAATCGCGACGCCGAGGCTAAAGTCGCCGCGAATGCGTCCGATACAGCCTGCATGATGGTGGCGCACAAGCTGGATCAAGCCCGAAGGCGGCGTCGCCGCCTGCAGGGCATCGACTCGGCTCAGGCGACACAAAGGAGTACGCCATGAAAATAGTCAATCCGTTGCCAGCGGTGCTCAAGGAGCAGGCGCCGACAGCGCCCACCGCCCGTGCATCTGCCGAAGGCGGACCAAAGGCCGCGCCCGGACGGGTCGAGGCGCACGGCGCGAAGGTCGAGCTCTCGTCCACCGCTGCGAGCCTGCGCACGAACACCGCACCGGCCGAGTTTGACGCCGGCAAGGTCGAGCGCATCACGCAAAGCATCGCCGAGGGCCGCTTCAAGGTGAACGCGGAAGCGATCGCCGACAAGCTGATCGCCAACGCGCAGGAGTTGCTGGGCAAGGTCCAACGCTGAAGGCGCGTTCTTGATGTCCGCTTTCACCCCACTCGTTCCGGTCTCGAAGCCGGACCCCGAACTCGAAGCCACGCTCGCCGCAGTCGAGGCACGTCTGACTGCGCTCGGCATCGCCCTGCTCGAAAGCAACGCGCCCGAGATCGACATCCAGGCGAGCGAGCTGCATCGCGCGCTGGCACGCGCGGTCGAACATTTCTCGCACGCAGCCCGCAACGGTGCACTGCCCGCGCCGCTTCGCGAGCGCCTGATGCGCGCTGGCAGCCAGGTCGCCGCACAGCGCGAATCCTTTGCACGCGCCACCGCAGCGCTCGATCGCGCGATCGACGTGCTATTCCCTAGCGAAGCGCCGGCGCTCTATTCAGCGCTCGGCGCGAGCGAGCGCAGCCGACGCGGCGGGGCAATTCAGGCCTGAAGCTCTGCGTTCGCGCGGCCGAGCGTCGCGCGAGCCTCACTCAGCGACAGGCAACGCCGCCGTTGCCCTGCCCGGCCCTTTCAATCCGCCTTCGCTTCGCCTTTGGGCCCCGAAACGCCGGCCTTGCGTAGCGGCTTCATGAAATCGAGTGCGAGCTCGAACGAAGCGTTGACGAACGCGAGCATCTGAGCGAACTCCGCATCCGTCAGCACCCGCGCCCGGTCGTGGGCACGATAGAGGTTTGCGAACTCACGCTCTCGCGCGCCCTGGACGACGAGCTTGCCAATGCCGAGTGCCTCGAGCGCCTTCCAGATCTCGGGGTTGTAGGCGCGCGTGAACTGCATGACGAAGGTCACCGGGTCCTTGCGCCCGAGCACCGACGCCGCGCGCAGGATGAGCTCGAACGGCATCGCCATCTTGCCGCCCTCGATCAGTTCCAGATCGGTCGCGTCAGACAAACCCAGGGCACGCCCCAGATCCTGCACCGTGAGGCCCGCCGTCTGGCGCAGATCCTGCAACAGCGAACCGGCCTTCTCGACCGCCGCCTTGTGCTGCGGCTTCGAGAGACGCGACTTGGCGAGCGTGACGCCGATATCGGTCGCCGTGCCGGCCATGCCGAGCACCGACTCCGTCCACGACTGAAGCTGGCGTGCAAGGGCCTTGAGCGCGTTCGGCGCGATCGCCGCGGCCGGCGGCAGATCGAGCGGCGCCGGCATCGGAAGTGATGACCTCGGCTCGCGCTTGACAGTTCTTCGCGCTCGCGTTGCGGGGGCCGACTTCGGCGTCGTCTTCGTTGCAGGGCTGCGGGCCATCAAATCCTCCGGGGCAGGGCAGGGGAAAGGTCGAAGAAATCGGCGAAACGGTCAAAATACAGGGAGGCACGGGCATCGTCGGGCGCATCAAGACTTTGGCCTGACAGATGACTGCCGCCAGTAAAGCGCCAGACCATCATGCCCGCAGCCAGACGGACAAGGTCGATGCCGACCCGGCCATGCCC
>JBDTSN010000458.1:0-2929 GCA_039931145.1 Burkholderiales bacterium
CGCCGCGCGCCACCGCCTTGGCGTGCGGCCTCCCGCTTCTTCTCCAGCAGTTCAACGATGTCGTGCATCTCACGCTCCTTTGGTTGATTTCGTTTCGCTCGCCCATGCGTGCAGGAACGCCGCCAGCGCCTGCAGACTGACGACGTCGCGCCCCCAGGGCCGGCGCCTGGCGGGAAGATAGCGCAGCCAGAGCAGGCGGTGCGTCTCGCTTCGCAGGCATTGCGCCACCGGCTCGAGCATCGCGCGTGCCGTCGTGTCCCACGCTTCTAGCAATGCGGTGCGCGGCGCCGTCAGAAGCCAGATGCTCGAATGCAGGTAGGCGAGCCAGTCACGCGTTTGCGCCTGCACCAGGCTCATCGTCTCCAGTGGATCGTGCTCGAGCATGTTGCGCGCGAAAGCCTGGCTCAGATACTGGCCGCGCGCATGCACGTCGGCGATCGCATCCAGCCCGCGGCGCCACGCCGTGAGCCCGGTCGCAGCGTCGAGCTTGAACTGCTCGACAAGTGCCCGATCGCCGACGAACTGCAGCACGATGCCGTCCGCGCTTTCACGCAGCACTGTCGGCACCGGAACGCCGGCGGCGCGCAGTTCGCGCAGGCGGCGCAGTTCGATCGCCTGCGCACGGGCACCGCCGTGCGCTGGTACCGGCAGCAGCGTCTGCACGCCAGTCAGGCGCGCGGCAGCACGCATCAAGGCATAGCGCCAGGCACCGTGCGCCGGACGCTCGCGCTTGAGGATCGCCAGCCCATCCTGGTGCTCGACACGTTGCACACGCGGGAGCGCAGAAGGCGCAGGCGCGCTCCGAGGCGCCTGCGGGCGCATTGAGTTCGTCATGAAGCGCGACATGGTGCGCCCTGTGGCGAATCGTCGGCCGCGCCCGCCGCGCGCGACGCGCCGGACTCAAACAGCGCGAGCAGTTGGCGTGCCGCGACCGAGGCAACGAGTTGGCCATCGCGCACCCGGCGCGCCGTCTCGGGCAACGCGGCGCGCACCGCGCCGTCGGCACGAAAAGCCTCGCGCAAGCCCGACTCGATTCGCTCCCACATCCACGCTTCGTCCTGGCGGTGACGACGCGCGAAATCTTGCCCGCTGGCCCGCTGCAGATCGCGAAAGCGCGACACATGGCCCCAGAATACGTCGAGCCCCGCGCCGCGCAATGCGCTCGCCTGCATCACCTGTGGGCGCCAGCGGCCCTGATCGTGATGTGCGTGGTCGGGCCGGCCGTGCTGGCCGAACAGCCGCAGCGCCGACGTGATCTGCGCCCTCGCCCGCGTCGCCGCGTCCTCGTCGAGATCGGCCTTGTTGATGACGACGAGGTCGGCGAGCTCCATCACACCCTTCTTGATCGCCTGCAATTCGTCGCCTGCGTTGGGCAGCTGCAGCAGGACGTACATGTCGGTCATGCCGGCGACGGCTGTTTCGCTTTGGCCGACGCCGACGGTCTCGACAATCACCACATCGTGGCCGGCCGCTTCGCAAACCAGCATCGCCTCGCGCGTCTTGCCGGCGACGCCGCCGAGCGTGCCGCTTGCCGGACTCGGACGCACGTAGGCACGCTCATCGAGCGTGAGGTGCTCCATGCGCGTCTTGTCGCCGAGGATCGATCCTCCCGAGACGCTCGACGAGGGATCGATCGCGAGCACAGCCACCCGCATGTCACGCCCGATCAGGTACAGGCCGAGCGCCTCGATGAAGGTGCTCTTGCCCACCCCCGGCACGCCGCTGATGCCAAGCCGAAACGCCTTCCCACTGTGCGGCAGCAGCGCGTTGAGCAGCGCGTCGGCGCGCACCCGATGATCGGCGCGCGTCGATTCGAGCAGCGTGATCGCCTTCGCGATCGCGCGCCGCTGCGCCGCGCCCGGCACGCCGAGCAATGCCTGCCTCAGCACCTGATCGGCGGCCTCGAGCATGACGATCAGGCGTGCTGCGCGCTTCGGATGTGCTCCAGCACATCCTTCGCGCTCGCCGGGATCGGCGTGCCCGGGCCGTAGATGCCCTTCACGCCAGCCGCGTAGAGCGCCTCGTAATCCTGCTTCGGGATCACGCCGCCGACGAAGACGACGATGTCGTCGGCACCCTGCGCCTTCAGCGCGTCGATGATCGCCGGCACGAGTGTCTTGTGGCCCGCGGCAAGCGTCGAGACGCCGACCGCGTGGACGTCGTTTTCGATCGCATGGCGCGCGCATTCCTCGGGCGTCTGGAAGAGTGAGCCGATGTCGACGTCGAAGCCGAGATCGGCGAACGCGGTGGCGACGACTTTTGCGCCACGGTCGTGGCCGTCCTGGCCGAGCTTGGCGACCATCACGCGCGGGCGGCGGCCCTCGGCTTCGGCGAAGTCCGCGATCTCGCGTTGCAAGGCCTCCCAGCCGGCGGCCGAATCGTAGGCCGCGGCATAGACGCCGCTCACCATTTGGGTGTCGGCGCGATGCCGGCCCCAGACTTTCTCGAGCGCATCACTCACCTCGCCGACCGTTGCCCGTGCCCGCATCGCCTTCACGCTCAGGTCGAGCAGATTGCCCTTTTGTCCGCTCGACCCTTGCGCACCCTCGGCGCAGGCCGTTAGCGCTGCGAGCGCCGTCTTCACCGCGGCGCCGTCGCGCGTCGCGCGAATCGTCTTCAGGCGTGCGATCTGCTGGTCTCTCACCAACATGTTGTCGACCTCGCGCGTCTCGAGCGCGTCTTCGTTCGCGAGGCGGTATTTGTTGACGCCGACGATCACGTCCTTGCCGGCGTCGATGCGGGCCTGCTTCTCGGCCGCGCTTGCCTCGATCTTGAGCTTGGCCCAGCCGCTGTCCACGGCCTTCGTCATCCCGCCCATCGCATCGACCTCCTTGATGATCGCGGCCGCCGCGTCGGCCATGTCTTGCGTCAGCGTTTCCATCATGTAGCTGCCGGCCCACGGATCGACGACGTTCGTGATGTGCGTCTC
>JBDTSN010000459.1:0-2928 GCA_039931145.1 Burkholderiales bacterium
GCGAGGCGACGCGCGCATCCAGCGCGGCGTCCGGCGCATCGGCGGTGGCGATGAAGATGAGGGCGTCAGCGGCCGTGTCGGCAACCGCATGAGCGGCGGATTTCTGGAGTCGAAAGTCCATAATGATCGATTGATGTTTTTGATCCATTGATGTTATTCGATTCGACCCTCAGGCGAGACTTGGCACGCGCGTTCGGCGCGACACTTGTCGTGCTTCTCACGATCGTCGTCACGATGATGCTGATCCGCACGCTCGGCCAGGCGGCGGGCGGCGTCGTCAATCCGCAGGATGTGCTGCTGCTGCTCGGCTTCACGGCGCTCGGCTACATGCCGACGATCCTGAGCCTGTCGCTGTTCATCGCCGTCGTCGCCACGCTCACGCGCATGTACCGCGACAGTGAGATGGTGATCTGGTTCGCGAGCGGCGTGAGCCTCTGGCGCTTCCTGCGCCCGGTGCTGCAGATGAGCTGGCCAGTGATGCTCGTCGTACTCTTGCTCGCGTTGTTCGTCTGGCCCTGGGTGAATCAGCGTGCCGCCGAATTGAAGTACCAATACGAGAAGCGCTCCGACTTGTCGCGCGTCGCAGCCGGCCAGTTCCAGAGTTCGGCCGACGGCCGCCGCGTGTTTTTCATCGAGCGCGATTCGGAAGACCTGCGTATCGGGCGCAATGTGTTCGTGCTGACGCAAAGCGGCGATACCGAGGCGGTCACCTCGGCACGCGAAGGACGCGTCGAGTTCGAGGGCGACCAGCGGTACGTGCTCCTCGAACGCGGTCAGCGCAACGAGGACAACGAGCGCAGCGGCGAAAAGACGCTGGCACGTTTCAACAGCTACCGCGCCACCGTCGGCGACAAGATCAGCGGCAATATTGACAAGCTGCCGCCGACGACACGCGCCACGCGCAATCTGCTGCGCGATCCGTCGCTGCCAAATCAGGGCGAGTTCGCGTGGCGCGTCGGTCTCATCATCGGCGCCGTGAATCTGCTGCTGCTGGCGGTCGGGCTGGCGGCGACCAATCCGCGCCGGCCGGGCAGTTGGAACCTGGTGCTCGCAATCTTGATGTTCGTCGTCTACTTCAACCTGATCAATCTGTCGCAGGCCTGGATCGCGACCGGCAAGGCCGGCATGATCGGCATGCTGTTCGCCGTCCACGGCAGCATCTTCGCGGTCGCGCTCGGGCTGCTGTGGTGGCGCGAGCATGCGCATACCCTGCGCCTCTTCGCACCACGGCGGCGCGGCACCGCATGAGGACGATTCGGGGCCTGCTGTATGCCGAGATCGTCAAGGCCGTCGCGTTCGTTGCACTCGGGTTCCTGTCGCTGTTCTTCTTCTTCGACTTCATCTCCGAGCTGGCGAAGGCGAACGAAGCTGGCTACACGCCGCTGCACGGCGCGCTCTACAGCCTGCTGCAGTTGCCGGGCCACTTGTACGAGCTGGCGCCGATCGCCGTCTTGATCGGCGCCATCTACGCACTCGCGAGTCTCGCGCAATCGTCGGAGTTCACGATCATGCGCACCAGCGGTCTCGGCCCCGGCCGCGCGCTCGCTGCACTCGCCGGGCTCGGCATTGCCTTCACTGTCTTCACCTTCGCCCTCGGCGACTACATCGCCCCGATCAGCGAGCGCCAGGCCGCAGCGTTGAAAGCGACGTATCGCGGCGGCTTCAAGCTCGACCGCGCCGGTGCGTGGCTGAAGGACCGGCGCATGACGCCCGAGGGCATGCACAGCGTCTCGGTGAACGTCGCGACCGCCAGCGCGAATGGCGAGCTCGAGGGGGTGCGCATCTTCGAGTTCGACGCCGACGGTGCCCTCGTCTCGCGCATTCAAGCGGCAAGCGGCCGCGTCGGCAAGGATGGCGCCTGGCACCTCGAGCAGGCGAGCGTCACCGATTGGACGGCGCACGCTGCGAATGGATTGCCCGAAGTGCTTGAAGTGAAGCACGCCAACCTCATCTGGCCGAGCACGCTCAGCGCTGGCGTCGTCGCCGCGGCAGTGATGCCGCTGTCGACGATGTCAACCTTCGATTTGTTTCGCTACATCCGGCACCTCGACGAGAACGGGCAATCCTCGCAACGCCACGAATTGCAGTTCTGGAAGCGCGCGCTCTACCCTTTCGCCTGCCTCGTGATGCTCGCGCTCGCGCTGCCGTTCGCCTACATGCATGCACGCTCCGGCGGCGTGAGCCTGAAAGTGTTCGGCGGCATCATGCTCGGCATCAGCTTCGTGCTGCTCAACAATGTCGCGAGCCACATCGGACTGCTCAGCAACTGGACGCCGTGGCTGGTCGCTTCGGTCCCGAGTGCGCTCTATCTGCTGCTCGCCATGCTCGCTTTCAGTTGGCTCGTGCGCTACCGCTGACAACACAAGGTACATCGACATGACACAAGGCCTGCTCCTCCTCGCCCATGGCGCGCGCGATCCGCGCTGGGTGCAGCCGTTCGAGGACATCGTCCGCCGCATCCGCGCCGAACGGCCGGCCGTTGCAATCGAGCTCGCCTTCCTCGAGTTCATCGAGCCCGACCTGCCGACCGCAGGCGCGCGCCTCGCCGCGGCGGGTTGCATGTCGGTCGACGTCCTGCCCATGTTTCTCGGCGTCGGCGGCCACGTGCGTAAGGACCTGCCACGGCTCGTCGAACAAGTCGTCACGCACCACCCCACGGTGCAATGGCGCGTCGCACCGGCGATCGGCGAGATCGAATCCGTTGTCGCCGCCATGGCCGGCGCAGCGCTCGCGCTGCTTACACGGAACGACGAGCGACGAACCGACACGTTGAAGTGAACCCGAAGACCCACATTGGCATCGCGGTGCCTGGCGCTACGACGTGCGCTTGCAGTGATTTCAGATCTGCAGGGCGTATTGAGTGCGGATGCCCGCACGGCAAAGGCGTGCCCAGACAGGCCACGGCACTTCTCCTACGCGGTCGGCGCT
>JBDTSN010000460.1:0-2926 GCA_039931145.1 Burkholderiales bacterium
GCGGCGCCAGGCGCCGGTGGGCATCCGCATCACGCACCGCTCGTTCGGCAAGGATTGGCGCTACCCGATCACGTCCAGGTTCCGGGCGTGATGCGGCACCTCAAACCGACGCGCAAATTCGCTGCCTTGAACAGGCATGCGCTAAGCTTACTCATTGTCATTCGCCGGAGCACTGCATGAAACAGATCACCGCCATCGTCAAACCGTTCAAGCTCGAAGAGGTCCGCGAAGGGCTCGCCACGGTTGGCGTGACCGGGCTCACGGTGACCGAGGTGAAGGGTTTCGGGCGCCAGAAGGGGCACACCGAACTCTATCGCGGCGCCGAGTACGTCGTCGACTTCCTGCCGAAGGTGAAGATCGAGGTCGTCGTCAAGGATGGTGATGTCGAACGCTGCATCGAAGCGATCGTGAAGGCGGCGAAGACGGGCAAGATCGGCGACGGCAAGATCTTCGTCAGCGCCGTCGAAGAGGTCGTTCGCATCCGCACCGGCGAGACGGACGAGGACGCTGTTTGAGACGGACGCGAGCTGTGCTCGGTTCTCACGTCAAGCGCCTCTCACGCTCTCAGATTTCGCGGTAGTCCTCGCCCGATGTCGACTGGCGAGCGAGCGCGGCGAGCCGGTCCAGCAATGCGACAGGTTCAGCCTCCACCCGGAGCAGCTCGCGTTGTGCATGCGTCATGAAGCCGCGCGCGACGCCGTGGTCCAGGAAGTTCAGCAGTCCGTCGTAGTAGCCCGCAGCGTTGAGCACGCCGACTGGCTTGGCGTGGTAGCCGAGCTGCAGCCAGGTCCAGGCTTCGAACAGCTCCTCGAAGGTGCCGATGCCGCCCGGCAATGCGATGAATGCGTCGCTGTGCTCGGCCATCAGACGCTTGCGCTCGTGCATGGTGTCGACGACGATCAGCTCGTCGAGGCCACCATGGCCTTGCTCGCGAGCGACGAGTGCGTGCGGAATCACGCCGATCACTTTGGCGCCGGTAGCGAGTGCAGCGTTCGCGACTTCGCCCATCAGGCCGACGCGTCCGCCGCCATACACAAGCTGCCAGCCGCGCTCGCCGATTGCGCGCCCGATGGCGCGCGCCGCCGCTGCGAAAGCCGGGTCGTCGCCACTGCGTGACCCGCAGTAGACGCAGATCGACAGCCCCGGTTGCGCGCCCGGCAGGATGGTGCGCGAATCAGCCATGGGTCGCGGCGGCTCGCGCAGGACGCGCATCGACGAGGCGTGTGCCGCACACGACGTCGTGCCAGAACTGCCGGCCCGGGAGCATCCGGGACAGTCCGGCGTAGATGAGCACCCCCGCCGCCAGCGTCGCGAGGCTCGGCGTCAGACCCGCGGCACCCTCCAGCCAAAGCCACAGCAAGGCGGGGGCAAACCACAGCCAGCCGAGCAGATAGCGCAGCCAGGCACGCGGCATCGAAAGCAGCCCGCCGTCGGCGCGCACCAGACGAATGCGCCAGGTTTTCATTGCGAGCGTCTGCCCGCCATGCGTCCAGAACCAGCTGAAGTACAGACCGAGGATGATGAACAGAAAGACCTGCAGGCCATGCCGGCCAAGCATCGCGTTGCGCTGACCGGTGACGGTGGCGTACAGCAACCCGGCAGCCATCAACACGCCGAACAGCAGTACGCCTTCATAGACGAGGCAGCTCATGCGGCGGGTGAGGCTTGCTGGCTGCGACGGATCGTCGGCCTGGGTCCCGTCGGTCGACGAGAGCGCGCCGCTCACGGCCGTGCGGCGGGCGCTGAGGATGCTGTCGGCCTGGTACGCGGGCTCTGCGCGCCCGCTCGCGGCAGCAGCGTCGATTTGTCGACAACATCGGGCGATACGACGATCTTGGCGCTGCCTGTCGCCGGGTGAGCCGGGGGCGCCTGGTGCTTCGTGATCAGTACCGTCGTCGCGCCCGGCGCACCTTGCACGAGGGTTGGTGTTGCGGGCTTGGCGGTTGGCGCGGACGCCGCGGCATGCGCCGTGCTGACGCTTGCCGCGCGCGGCGCGTTGCGCTTTGCGGAGGCGCTTCGCGGGATGGGCTCTGCAACTTTCGCTGCGGCGCGCGGTGCAGTCGTCGCGCGCGCTGCGAGTGCCTTGCGCTCATCCGGACTGAGCGCTTGATAGGCTTCCCAGTCCGCCTGCCGGTCGGTCGCCGGGATCTTCTTCGCTTCGAGGAACTGCAGCCGGACCTTGCCACGCTCTTGCGGCGTCAGCTTGGCCCACTCGGCCATTCGGGTCTGCAGTCGGGCCTGATCGGGCACGCTCATGGTGGGGTAGCGCTCGGCGATCTGAAGCCACTTGCGCTTGCCCAAGTCGTCGATCGAGGTCCATTCGTTGCGCAGTGGCTTCAATGCCGCCTGCTCCGAAGGCTTGAGCTCTGACCAGGCCGGTCCGTTGCTCGGCGTGGGCGCGGTTGAGGACTTGGTGGCGGCAGAGGATGCCGCCGCGCTTGTCGGCTTTGTCTGCGCGTTCGCAGCGACCGGCCACAGGGCAGCCAGGCTCGATAAGCAGGCGAACAGCATCAAGCCCCGAGAGCGGGTAGGGCGCCGCTGCATCGAGCGCACGCTGTCAATCACGCTGCTGCTTGAGGAATTCGACGAACCCGGGGTCGCTGTATGCGGACGGCGGCAGTTCGCCGAGCAGCAGGTCGGTGTCGACCTCGACTGCAGCAGCGATCTGGCGCCGGGTGTTCTCGGACTGAATCAGCATCAAGCCGGCCACCAGCGCCAGTAGCGGCAGCAGCGAGAGTAACCCGATCCACCAGCGCGATGACTCACGGGGTGCGCCGCCGAGCGCGAGCGTGCCGGCGCCAGCCGAGGCGGCGACGGCGCGTGGCTGGGTTGCCGCACGCATCGCGCGTACCGCACGCGCGTGGTTGAGCGCGCGCGAGCGCGCGAAGCGCAGGCGCTCGCCGATGTCCGGCGCCAGGTTTTCGGC
>JBDTSN010000461.1:0-2923 GCA_039931145.1 Burkholderiales bacterium
GCGGTTCTCGAGGATGAAGCTCTTCGCGTACTCGCCGGTCTGGATGTCCTTCAGCGCCTGGCGCATCGCGTCGCGCGTCTCGTCGTTAATGATCTTCGGGCCGGTCACGTACTCGCCGTACTCGGCGTTGTTCGAGATCGAGTAGTTCATGTTCGCGATGCCGCCCTCGTAGATCAGGTCGACGATCAGCTTCAATTCGTGCAGGCACTCGAAGTACGCCATCTCGGGCGCATAGCCAGCCTCGACGAGAGTCTCGTAGCCGGCCTTGATGAGTTCGACCGTGCCGCCGCACAGCACCGCCTGTTCACCGAACAGATCGGTCTCGGTCTCTTCGCGGAAGTTGGTCTCGATCACGCCCGCCTTGCCGCCGCCGTTCGCTGTTGCGTAGCTCAGCGCCAAGTCGCGCGCCTTGCCTGTCTTGTCCGCGTGTACCGCGATCAGGTGCGGCACGCCGCCGCCCTGGGTGTAGGTCGAGCGCACAGTGTGGCCGGGCGCCTTCGGAGCGACCATCCAGACGTCCAGGTCCGCGCGCGGCACGACCTGACCGTAGTGCACGTTGAAGCCATGCGCGAACGCAAGCGACGCGCCCTGCTTCATGTTGGGTCCGACGTCGGCGTTGTAGACGGCCGCGATCTGCTCGTCGGGCAGCAGCATCATGACGACGTCGGCAGCCTTCACCGACTCTGCCACCTCGGCAACCTTCAAACCCGCCTTCTCCGCCTTCGCCCAGCTCGCGCCGCCCTTGCGCAGGCCGACTGTCACCTTGACACCGCTGTCGTTCAGGTTTTGCGCGTGCGCATGGCCCTGCGAACCGTAGCCGATGATGGTGACGCTCTTGCCCTTGATGAGGCTCAGATCAGCGTCCTTGTCGTAGTAGACCTTCATGTCGTTTGCTCCAGAAGTAAATATTGAAGGGCTCGCCGCGCGGCGAGCCCGCATTCGTTCCTACACGCGCAGGATGCGCTCGCCGCGGCCGATCCCGCTCGCGCCGGTGCGCACGGTCTCAAGAATCGAACCACGGTCGATCGCCTGCAGAAAGGCGTCGAGCTTGGACGCGTCGCCGGTGAGCTCGATCGTGTAGCTCTTCTCCGTCACGTCGATGATCCGACCGCGGAAGATGTCGGCCATGCGACTCATCTCCTCGCGCTCCTTGCCGACGGCGCGCACCTTGATGAGCATCAACTCGCGCTCGGTGAAGCTGCCTTCGGTCAGATCAACCACTTTCACGACTTCGATCAGGCGGTTCAGGTGCTTCGTGATCTGCTCGATCACCTCGTCGGATCCGGTCGTGACGATCGTCATGCGTGACAGCGACGCGTCCTCGGTTGGCGCGACGGTCAGGCTCTCGATGTTGTAACCGCGCGCAGAGAAAAGGGCAACGACGCGCGAGAGCGCACCGGGCTCGTTTTCGAGCAGCAGGGCGATGATGTGTTTCATGGTGTCCTTGGGAGCGCGCTCTTCACGCCGCCGACGGTAACCGGCGGCCCTTGGCCACGCTTCAATGAAGTGCTTGGAAGAAGTCTCGGCCGCTGTTGTGGCGCGTGTTCCGCCGGCGCCAGCCGAAGCGTGGTAACGCCCCGGCCAACGCCTGCGTGCGATGCGTCACAGGTCTTCCGACCCCAGAAACATCTCGGTGATGCCTTGCCCCGGCTTGACCATCGGCCAGACGTTTTCGGTCGGGTCGGTACGGATGTCGAGGAACACGGTGCGATCCTTGAGCCGGATCGCCTCGCGCAGCGCACCTTCCACGTCACCAGGCTTTTCGATCATCAGCCCGACGTGGCCGTAAGCCTCGGCCAGTTTCACGAAGTCCGGCAGCGCATCCATGTAGCTGTGCGAGTAGCGGCCTTCGTAGTCGATCTGCTGCCACTGGCGCACCATGCCGAGGTAGCGGTTGTCTAGCGAGATCACCTTCACCGGCGTCTTGTATTGCTGGATGGTCGAGAGCTCCTGAATGCACATCTGGATCGAGCCCTCGCCAGTGATGCAGAAGACGTCGCTGTCAGGCCGTGCGAGCTTGATGCCCATCGCATACGGCAGCCCAACGCCCATCGTCCCGAGGCCGCCGGAGTTGATCCAGCGCCGCGGCTTCTCGAAGTCGAAGTACTGCGCGGCCCACATCTGGTGCTGTCCGACATCGGACGTGATGTAGACGTCGTCGCCCTTCGTCAGCCTGCAAAGCGTCTCGACGACGAACTGCGGCTTGATGACTTCCGTGCTGTTCTTGTATTTCAGGCACTCACGACCGCGCCACTCGTTGATCTGGCCCCACCAAGAGGCAAGCGCATTCGCATCGGGCCGCGCCTGGGCGTCCCGGATCTGTGCGATCAATTCCTGCAGCACGTCACGCACGTCGCCGACGATCGGAATGTCGACCCGCACGCGCTTGGAGATCGACGATGGGTCGATGTCGACATGGATGATCTTGCGCTCGACCGAAGCGAAGTGCTTCGGGTTGCCGATCACGCGGTCGTCGAAACGAGCGCCGATCGCGAGCAGCACGTCGCAATGCTGCATCGTCATGTTCGCTTCGTACGTGCCATGCATGCCGAGCATGCCGAGGAACTTCGGTTCGCTCGCGGGAATCGCGCCCAGACCCATCAGCGTGTTGGTGCACGGTGCGCCAAGCAACTCGACAAGCTCGCGCAGTTCGGTAGCCGCATTGCCGAGCACGACACCGCCGCCGGTGTAGATGTAGGGGCGCCTGGCGTTGAGCAACAACTGCACCGCCTTGCGAATCTGCCCGCCGTGTCCTTTTTTCACAGGGTTGTACGAGCGCATCTCGACCGTCGCCGGGTAGTGAAACGGCGTGCGGGCGAGCGAGACGTCCTTCGGGATATCGACGACCACTGGCCCGGGGCGGCCGGTGCGCGCGATGTGAAACGCCTTCTTGATCGTCAGCGCCAGATCGCGAACGTCCTTG
>JBDTSN010000462.1:0-2919 GCA_039931145.1 Burkholderiales bacterium
GCATGTTGCGGGTGCGAAACACATCGCGCACCATGCCGCGCGCCTTGTGCATGAAACATTTGGTGCCCTGCATCGTCACGATGCCGGCCGCGTCCTGCCCGCGGTGCTGCAACAGCAACAGCGCGTCGTAGATCAGCTGGTTGACGGGTGCATTCGATATCACACCAACGATGCCGCACATGATGGAACGTCCTCGAGTTAAGGCCCTTAGACTGCGACGGGCAGATGCCGCGCGAACTTCGCCGGCAGCAACGGATTGATCTCCTGAAGCGCCTCATTCAACCACGGCGCCATCCGGGAGCGCTGCCAGGCGTGCGAAGTCTCCAACGGCGTCACGCCCACCACCGTCGCGACGAGCAACAGCACGACGACGCCGCGCGCCAGCCCGAATCCGGCGCCGAGCGCCCGGTCCGGCAGCCGCAGCGGTGTTGCATGCAGCATCAGCCGCACGAGGC
Organism: Burkholderiales bacterium; assembly: GCA_039931145.1. Classification (GTDB taxonomy): domain Bacteria; phylum Pseudomonadota; class Gammaproteobacteria; order Burkholderiales; family Burkholderiaceae_C; genus CAIKUF01. Next base: position 456 of record JBDTSN010000462.1, read on the forward strand.
GAGCCGCGAGACCCCAGAGTATCAAGATCGCGACGAAGGCGCACGCAAAGGAAGCAGTCTCGTTGAGCACCGAGCCTGCACTTGCAATCGGCAGATACGGCGCCAGCATGGGCGCCGACCAGAACGCGCCAAAGAATGCTACGGCCCACCCGAGCAACGAGATAAGCTCGAACACCAGCCCACGCATGAGGCCGACCAACACGGACAGTATCAGCCACAAAAGCATGGCCAGATCAGGCCCATTGAGCTGCAAGCCGTTGATGTTCGCCCAGTCCATGCGCCGCCGGCGGACACTCACAGCGTAAGGATGACGGTCGGCAGGCCAGCGGCCTTGATCCGCGCCGCAGCGCGCTCGGCCTCGGCACGCGTCGCGAACGGTCCGACGCGCACGCGGGTGCGCGCGCCAGCCGAGGTTTCGGCAACCTGCGTGTAAGTCGTGAGCCCGAGCCGCTCGACCTTCGCGCGCGTCGACTTGACCGCAGCCGGGTCGGTAAAGGCGCCGACCTGTACGACGAATCGTCCTGAGCCGGCCGCCGAGGGCGGTGCGTCGGCGGAGGCGACGGATTTGCCTTCGAGCAGGGCCTTCGCGCGCGCAGTATCGGCCGAGGCCGGATTGACGCTCTTGGTCGCGTCAGCGTGTGGCAGGGCGACGGGCGGCTTATTCGGTGCTTGTTCTTCCGCAGCCACAGCTTTTGAAGCTGACGACGAGACCGCCGCATCGCTTGGCGCACTCGTCGCATCAGGCTTGATTTCACGCCCCTCGTCCGCAGCGGTTTCGTTGATCACGTGTTCGGTGACCGGCGCGGGCTTGGGCGCAGGCTTCGAGTCTGTCGCGGCAATCGCCGGCGGCGGCATTGGCAGCGTCAGAGGAGCTACACCCTCTTTACGCGGGATCTCGATCGGTAAATCGACCGGGATCGGCCGCGGCTGGGTCTCGAACAGCAGCGGGAAGCCAACGATCCCGATGACGACCAGCACCGCCGCGCCAATCAGTCGCTGGCGAGCACGGGTGCGCGCCAATCGAACGCTGTCAGCGGCCTCGGGAGGAGCGGACTTCTTACGCTTGAATGCGGACAGCAGGTCCATCAGGAGCGGCGCAGATGAGAGAGCAACACAATGGCGAACCGCGGACCGGGGCGACGCATGCAAGGGGTGGTGAATCGGAGCCGAGAGGCTGACCTGGCAGCTTTCGCCGCGCAGTCTCGCCGCACACGCAGCGGCTCAGACCGGTCTCTCGGTGGACTTCGCAGTCAGAACTTTCTCCATCACGCCACCGACGGTGAAGAAGGAGCCGAAGACAACGATTCTATCAGCGGGGTCCGCCGCCGCGAGTGCGGTGCGCAGCGCAAGTTCAGGCGACGCGTGGCACTCGACTCTCACTTTGCCCGGGCCTTTGCACTTGCCGGCACTCACGAGCTTGGTGTGCAATGCCTGCAATGCCTCCGCGCTGATGGCACGCGCTGTCGGCAGATCCGAGAAGTGCCATGTGTCAACCAGCGGCGCCATGCGGCACAGCATCTGCGCAATGTCTTTGTCCTGCATCGCGCCAAACACGGCGTGCGTGCGCGGGAAGAAGCCCATCTGATCAAGGTTGTGCGCAAGCGTCGCCACAGCGTGCGGGTTGTGCGCGACATCGAGCACCAGCGTGGGCTGCCCCGGAACGATCTGGAAACGGCCCGGCAATTCAACTCGCGCCAGCCCGACCCGTATCGCCTGCGCTGTGATGGGAAGGCTTTCACGCAGCGCCTCGAACACGGCGAGCACGCCGGCCGCATTAAGCAACTGGTTCGCGCCTCGCAACACGGGATGAGCCAAACCCGTGTAGCGGCGCTCACGGCCAAACCAATTCCATTGCTGGCGATCGCCGTCGAAGCGGAAGTCGCGCCCGGACAGCCGCAGATCGGCGCCGATGGCTGTGGCATGGTCGATCACGCTTTGAGGTGGTACCGGGTCGCTCACTACGGCCGGGCGGCCGGCGCGCATGATGCCCGCCTTCTCGAACCCGATCGCCTCGCGCGTCGTGCCGAGATAGTCCATGTGGTCAAGGTCGATACTCGTGATGAGTGCGCAGTCGGCATCGAATGCATTGACCGCGTCAAAGCGACCGCCGAGGCCGACCTCGAGGATGACCAGGTCCGGCGCCTCGGCGATGAAGAGCCGCACGATCGCGAGTAGGGTGAACTCGAAGAAGGTCAAAGGCAGATCACCACGCGCGCGCTCGACCGCCTCGAAGTGCGGCAGCAGTGCCTCGGCGCGCACTACTTCACCGTTGATACGGCAGCGCTCCTCGAAGTGCACCAGGTGCGGCGAGGTGTGCAGCGCGACGTGGTAGCCCGCCTGCAGCGCGATCGCCTCCAGCATCGCGGCGCTCGACCCCTTTCCGTTCGTGCCACCGACCGTCACGAGCGGTGCCTTGATCGCCAAGGCAAGTCGCTCAAGCATCGTTTGCACCCGCTCGAGCGTC
>JBDTSN010000463.1:0-2916 GCA_039931145.1 Burkholderiales bacterium
GCGAGGAGCACACACCGGCCGAACTCTCCGGCGGCCAGCAACAGCGCGTCGCGATTGCGCGCGCGCTTGTCAACGCGCCGCAACTCATCCTCGCCGACGAGCCGACCGGCGCGCTCGACTCGAAGACGTCGGAAGACATCATGCGGCTGCTCGCCGAGCTCAACGTGCAGGGCATGACGGTGATCATCGTCACCCACGAGATCGACATCGCCGCCTGGGCGCGCCGGCGCATCACCTTCAAGGACGGCCGCGTGATCGAGGATTGCGCGCAGCCGGCGCAACACGCGGCAGCGCCCGCCGCCGCCGCGTGAACGCGCTTGCCGCAATGCGCCTGGCGTGGCGGGCGCTGACGACGAATCTGCTGCGCAGCATCTTGACGATGCTCGGCATCATCATCGGCGTTGCCGCGGTGATCACGATGCTCGCGATCGGCACCGGAGCGCAGCAACGCGTCGCCGAGCAAATGAAGAGCCTGGGCTCGAACCTGATGCTCGTCCTGCCGGGCACGATCACGCAAGGCGGCGTGCGCCTGGGAGCGCAAAGTGGCCAGTCGCTGACCGAGGACGACGCGCGCGCGATCGCGGTCGAGGTGCCCGAGGTGCAGGCCGTCGCCCCTGGGTTGCGCACCGCGCTGCAGATCGTCGCCGGCAACATGAACTGGAGCTCGTCGATCGCGGGCACGACGAACGACTATTTCGAGGTGCGCGAATGGCCCCTCGCCGAAGGCCGGATGTTCGAGACGGCCGAGATGTCGGGCGCCGGCAAGGTCGCAATCCTTGGCCAGACGGTGGCCGAGCAGTTGTTCGGGGACGCCGATCCGATCGACCAGACGATCCGCGTCAAGACGGTGCCGTTGACGGTGATCGGCGTCCTCGAGCGCAAGGGCCAGAACTCGTACGGCCAGGATCAGGACGACATCGTGATCGTGCCGATCTCGACCTTCCGCAAACGGATCCAGAGCACGAGTGGGCGCTTGCTGCGCATCAGCTCGATCACCGTGAAGGTGCGCGAAGGCCAGAGCATGCAGCTCGCCGAGGACGAAATCCGCACCCTGCTGCGCCAGCGCCATCGCCGGCAAACGGGGCAGGACGACGACTTCAGCATCCGCAACCTGACCGAGATGCTTGCCGCGCAGGAAGAATCGAGCCGCGTGATGACGTTGCTGCTTGCCGCGGTCGCCGGCGTGAGCCTCGTCGTTGGCGGTATCGGCATCATGAACATCATGCTCGTCAGCGTCACCGAGCGCACGCGCGAGATCGGCCTGCGCATGGCGGTCGGTGCGCGCGGGCGCGACATCCTGCTGCAGTTCCTGATCGAGGCGGTGACGATGAGCCTGATCGGCGGCGCGATCGGCATCGTCGTCGGCGCCCTCGCGACATGGGGCGTCGCCGCATTCGCCGGCTGGCAGGTGGTGCTCGACAGCCGCGCAATCGCGCTCGCGGTCGGCTTCTCGGCCGCGGTCGGCGTCTTCTTCGGCTACTACCCGGCGCGCCGTGCGGCGTCGATGCTGCCGATTGACGCGTTGCGCTACGAGTGACACCGGAAACCGCAGTTCGCCGACGGGCTCGACCGACCAGGTGGCGTTAAGCGGTGTCAATCCTGTTCTGCTTGGCCGAGCGCGTCTACCATGTTGATCATTCACACCTGGAGTCGATGATGTACCTGATGCTCTCGCCGAGTGGGCACACGACAATCTTCCTCACCCGCACGCGTGGCCCGTTCTGGTCGATCCGGCCGGCACCGATCCTCGCGCTGCTCGCGGTCAAGCGCGCTGGCGCGCTGCCGCGGGCCGCGTCGCCACACGGGACGAGAAGGTGAGCACGCACGACGCCGCGGCCGTGGAGGGTTTCGATGCCTTGGCCGAGTTGGCGCTGGACATGCGTTCGTCGTGGAATCACGCGACTGATGCGCTGTGGCGGCAGCTCGATGCGCGGCTGTGGGAGTTGACGCACAACCCGTGGGTGGTTTTGCAAACGGTGTCGCGCGAGACCTTGCAGCGCCAGCTGGCCGAGCCCGCCTTTCGCCGCAAGCTGGATACTCAGTTGCGTGCGCGGCGCGATGCGGCGCAGGCACCGGGATGGTTCCAGCAGGCGCATCCGAAATCACCGCTCAGCGGCGTCGCCTACTTCAGCATGGAGTTCATGCTCGGCGAAGCGCTGCCGATCTATTCCGGCGGGTTGGGCAACGTGGCCGGCGATCAGCTCAAGGCGGCAGGCGATCTCGGCGTGCCGGTGATCGGTGTCGGGCTGCTCTACCAGCAGGGCTACTTCCGCCAGGTGCTCGACCGCGATGGCATGCAACAGGCGCTGTATCCGTACAACGACCCCGGTCAGCTGCCGATCACGCCGTTGCGACGGGCGGATGGCGAGTGGCTGCGCCTGGAGATTGCGCTGCCCGGCTACTCGGTGTGGCTGCGCACCTGGCAGGTGCAGGTCGGCCGCCTGAAACTCTACCTGCTCGACACCAACGATGCTGCGAACTACCCCGTGCATCGGGGCATCACGAGCGAGTTGTACGGCGGCGGCCCCGAGTTGCGGCTGGAGCAGGAGCTGGTGCTTGGGATGGGCGGCTGGCGGCTGCTGGAAGCGCTCGGCATCCAACCTGAGGTCTGCCATTTGAACGAGGGGCACGCCGCCTTCGCGGTGCTCGAGCGCGCCCGCAGCTTCATGGCGCAATCCGGGCAAGGCTTCGACGCCGCGCTTGCCGTCACCCGCGCCGGCAACGTGTTCACTACTCACACCGCGGTGGCTGCGGGCTTCGACCGCTTCGCGCCGAGCCAGGTCGAGCTCTATCTGGGCGCTTATGCCGAGCAGGAACTGGGCATCACGCGCCACGAACTGCTCGCGCTCGGGCGCCGAGACCCAGAAGACGCGCACGAGCCGTTCAACATGGCCTATCTGGCGATCCGCGCGAGCG
>JBDTSN010000464.1:0-2905 GCA_039931145.1 Burkholderiales bacterium
TCTCGGCGGCCTTCAGCACCTCGCCCATGATCGCGCCGCTGCCGAACAGTTGAACCCGGTGCGGCAGGTCTGGGCCGGTGCGCAACAGGTACATGCCGCGCCGCACGCCTTCGTGTGCGTCGGCGGGCAGGCTCGGGTTGGCGACGTTCTCGTTGGTCACCGTGATGTAGTAGAACTCGTCGACCTGGGCCTCGAGCATCTGGCGCGCGCCATGGTCGATGATGACGGCGAGTTCGCCGGCGAAAGCCGGGTCGTAGGCGCGGCAGTTCGGGATCGTCGATGCCATCAGGTGGCTGCTGCCGTCCTGGTGCTGCAGCCCCTCGCCGCTGAGCGTCGTGCGGCCCGAGGTGGCGCCGATCAGGAAGCCACGCGCACGCTGATCCGCCGCAGCCCAGATCAGATCGCCGACCCGCTGAAAGCCGAACATGCTGTAGTAGATGAAGAACGGCAGCATCGCCAGCCCGTGCGTCGAATAGCTGGTGGCCGCCGCGGTCCATGACGACAGCGCACCCGCTTCGGTGATGCCTTCTTCGAGGATCTGTCCGGAGACCGCCTCCTTGTAGAAGAGCATCGACTCCGCGTCCTCGGGTTGATAGAGCTGGCCGAACGGCGCATAGATGCCGACCTGTCGGAACAGACTGGCCATGCCGAAGGTGCGCGCCTCGTCGGCAACGATCGGCACGACGCGCGGGCCGAGCACCGAATCCTTCAGCAAGGCGCCGAGCTGGCGCACGAAGGCCATCGTCGTGCTCATCGACTTGCCGTCGGCGTGCAAGGCAAAGCTCGCGCCGCCTTCGAGTGCCGGCACTGCGACTCGCGGCGCCGTTCTCTCCCGATGCGGCAGGTAACCGCCGAGGGCCGCTCGCCGTGCGTGCAGGTAGCGCATCTCCGGGCTGTCGGCGGCTGGCTTGAAGAACTCGGCGCGGGCCGCCTGTTCGTCGGTCAGCGCCAACTGAAACCGTTCGCGAAAGGCGAGCAGGTCGTCGCGGCCGAGCTTCTTTTGCTGATGGGTCGTCATTCGTCCCTGGCCGCCGGCGCCCATGCCGTAGCCCTTCATCGTCTTTGCCAGCACCACCGTCGGCTGACCGCGATGCTGCGCAGCCTTGGCGAATGCGGCGTGGATCTTCACCGGGTCGTGACCGCCGCGCCGCAGACGATCGATGTCGTCGTCCGTCAGATGCGCCACCAACGCCTTCAATGCGGGCGTCTTGCTGAAGAACGTGCGGCGGTTGAAGGCGCCGTCGTTCGCGCTCAGGGTCTGGAACTCGCCATCGACGGTCTGCGCGAAGGCCTGCGCGATCGCGTGCCCGTGGTCGCGCGCCAGCAGCGCGTCCCACTCGGAGCCCCACAGGCACTTCACGACGTTCCAGCCCGCGCCGGCGAACAGCGACTCGAGCTCGTCGACGATGCGACCGTTGCCGCGCACCGGCCCGTCCAGGCGCTGCAGGTTGCAGTTGATGACGAAGACGCAGTTGTCGAGCTTCTCGCGCGCCGCCAGGGTCAGCGCTGCGATCGATTCGGGCTCGTCCATCTCGCCGTCACCGAAGAATCCCCAGACCTTGCGGCCCGACGTGTCGAGCAGCTCGCGGTGCGCGAGGTAGCGCATGAAGCGCGCCTGGTAGATGGCGTTGATCGGCCCGATGCCCATCGAGCCGGTCGGGAACTGCCAGAAGTCGGGCATCAGGTACGGATGCGGATAGGAACTCAGGCCCTGGAGGCCCTGCTTGTGCGCGACCAGTTCCTGCCGGTAGTGTTGCAGCGCGCTCTCAGGCAGCCGCCCTTCGAGATAGGCGCGTGCGTAGACACCCGGCGCCGAGTGCGGTTGAAAGTACACCAGATCGCCGCCGTGTTGCGGCGTGCGCGCATGGAAGAAGTGCTGGAAGCCGACTTCGAAGAGATCGGCCGCCGAGGCATAGCTCGCGATGTGCCCGCCCAGTTCGCCGTGCGCCGCGTTGGCGCGGATCACCATCGCCAGCGCGTTCCAGCGCAAGATTGCCGAGAGGCGCCGCTCGATGTCGAGGTCGCCTGGGTAAGGCGCTTGCTCGCCGACGTCCACTGTGTTCAGGTACGGCGTCACCGGCGCGGGCCGCCAGACCAGCTTGCGATGGCGCGCGTGGGCCAGCAGCGCGTCAAGCAGCGCCACTGCGCGTGCGCGACCTTGCTGCGGCCCCCACGCCTGGAGCATGCCGTCCAGCGCGTCGCACCACTCGCGCAACTCTTCGGGATCGGGCGCGTCGAGCGGCCCCTCCGGTACGAGGCGGTCTAAGGGCGTCGTCACCGGTGCCCTCCGCGATCAGCCGTTACGGAACAGAAAGCTGTACGCGCTCAGCGCCGGCACGCCGCCGAGGTGGGCATACAGCACCTTGCTGCCCGCTTCGAACTCGCCGTTGCGAACCCTATCGATCATGCCGTGCATGGACTTGCCCTCGTAGACCGGATCGGTGAGCACGCCTTCCTGGCGCGCGCACAGGCGGATCGCCTCCAGCGTCCCTGCGTTGGGCAGGCCGTATTCGGGGCCGCCGTAGCGCGCATCGAGCACGACATCCTTCTCATTGATGGTCTGGCCCAACTCCACGATCTCGGCCGTGTGGCGCGCGATGCGCAGGATCTGCGCGTGCGTCTTTTCGGGCGTCGCCGAGGCGTCGATGCCGATCACGCGTTGCGCGCGGCCGTCCGCTGCGAAGCCCACCACCATGCCGGCCTGCGTGCTGCCTGTCACCGAGCACACGACAATGTAGTCGAACTTGAAACCGAGTTCGGCTTCCTGCGCGCGCACCTCTTCGGCGAAGCCGACGAAGCCCAAACCGCCGAGCGGGTGCTCGGAGCAACCCGCGGGAACCGGGAAGGGCTTGCCGCCAGCATTGCGAACATCCTCCATCGCTTGTTCCCAGCTGGGGCGGATGCC
>JBDTSN010000465.1:0-2886 GCA_039931145.1 Burkholderiales bacterium
GTCGTCCTTCGCCCGGACGACCTCGATGAAGTTGTAGACCATCGCCGCCACCCCGATCAGGATGACGATGATCATCGCCGGATCCTTGAGCTTGAGAACCGGCGGCGCGAAGAAGGCGAACGCCATCGCGAGCGCGATGAGCCCCATTACGATTCTTGCGAACCTGCTTTGCATCGTCGCCTCCTTCAGTTGTTTGCGCCGCGCTCTTGCGCCTGGACCCAGCCCACGAGCCAGCGCGCGGTGCGCAGCAATCGGGCGTCGTCTCCGCGCCGGCCGACAAGTTGAATGCCCATCGGCATGCCATTGTCGGCATGCAGCAGTGGCAATGTCACTGCGGGCATGCCGGCATACGTCCACAGCGTACAAAACGCCGGGCTGCCTGTCGATGCCAGCCCCTGCGGCGCCGGGCCGGCGGCCGCGGCGGTCAGGATCGCGTCGCAGCGGTCGAACATCTCGTCGAACGCACGGTAGGTCGCCTCGATGCGATCGACCGCGTCGTTGTAATCGACCGCCTTGACTTGCCGGCCACGCTCGATCTGGCCGCGCAGCGACTCGCTCATGCGGTCGCCGCCACGCTCGAAATCGCGGCGATAGTTGCGCGCGATGTCGGCCTCATTGATCGTTGCATGCCAGGACCAGGCGTCGCGAAACACGCTCGGCACCTCGAACGCAATCGCTTGCGCACCGAGCGCATGGCCGACCTCGTCGAACGCGAGGCGCGTCTGCTCCTCGGCGTCGGCCCAGTTGGGTGTGCGCGTCAGGGCGAAGATGGGCGCCAGCGGCGGCTCCTGCAGCGCCACCTCGCGCAGCGCGGCGCGCGCGATCGGCCGCGTGTCGGGGTCGCCATCGTCGTAGCCGATGAGAGGCTCGGCAATGATCGCGAGATCCTCGACGCTGCGCGCGAAAACGCCGACCTGGTCGAGCGTGCGCGACTGCTTGAGGACGCCGTCGCGCGAGACTAGACCGAAAGTCGGCTTGAAGCCGTACACGCCGCAGAATGCGGCCGGTCGAATGACGCTGCCATTGGTCTGGGTGCCGATCGCGACCGGCACCATATGCGCAGCGACGGCCGCTGCCGACCCGCTCGACGAACCGCCCGGCGTATGCGCCGGGTTGTGCGGGTTGCGCGTCTTGCCTGGAGCGTAGGTGGCAAGCTCGGTCGTCACCGTCTTGCCGAGGATGATTGCGCCCGCCGAGCGCAGACGCGAGATGATCGTCGCATCATGTGTGGGCCGGCGCCCAGCGTGCAGCGCGCTGCCGAGCACGGTCGGCATGTCGGCGGTGTCGATGATGTCCTTCACGCCCACCGGCAGGCCATGCAGCGGCCCCAAGGCATGGCCCTCGCGCCGCACGCGATCGACATTTCTGGCCTGCTGCAGGGCGCGCTCTTCGTCGACAAAGGCCCAGGCCTGCACGCGCTCCTCGTCAGCACGAATGCGCGCCAGGCAACCGCGAACGACCTCTTCAGCGCTCGTTCGCCCTTCGCGCAGCGCAAGCAGAAGCTCCGCCGCAGTGAGCGTCGTGACGTCGACCGCGTCGTTGGCACTCATGGCGTCGAAAACGCGTCAGTTGCCATAGAAGACATTCGGCAACCAATACACGAGTTGCGGAAATACATAGACCAGAAGCATCGTCACGAACACCATGCTGAGAAACGGGAAGCATCCCTGGAAGATGGTCCAAAGCTGCACGAAGGGCGGGGCGACGCCCTTCAGATAGTAGGCCGACATCGCCATCGGCGGCGACAGGAACGAGGTCTGCAGGTTGAGTGCGACGAGGATGCCAAAGAACAGCGGGTCGACGTGGAAGTGCGAAAGCAGCGGCAGGAAGATCGGCACGAAGATGATGATGATCTCGCTCCACTCGAGCGGCCAGCCGAGCAGGAAGATGATCGCCTGCGACAGCAGCAGGAAGGTGACCGTGTTGAGGTTCATGCCGAGCACGAAATCCTTGATCAGCCCTTCGCCGCCCAAGTACGAAAAAATCGACGAGAAGGTCCACGAGCCGACGAACAGCCAGCACACCATCGCCGAGGTGCGCGCCGTCAGGAACACCGCCTCCTTCAGGCGCCCCCAGGTGAAGGCGCGGTAGCCGATGGCGAGCAGCATCGCTCCCAGCGCGCCGATCGCGGCCGCTTCACTCGGAGTCGCCAGGCCGAACAGGATCGCGCCGAGCACCGACAGGATCAGCACGGCGAGCGGAAAGAACGCCTGCAGCAGGAGCAGGGTGACCTTGAACCAGCCGATGTCCGTCTCTTCCTTCGGCAGCTTCGGTGCAAGCTTCGGGTTCAGCGTGGCGCGTACGATCACATACACGACATACAGGCCGGCGAGCAGGAAACCGGGAATCATCGCCGCCGCATACAACTTGACGACCGACACGGCCGAAGTGGCGCCGTAAACGATGAGCATGATCGACGGCGGGATCAGGATGCCGAGCGTGCCACCGGCGCAGATCACACCGGACGACAGCTTCTGGTCGTAACCGGCCTTCAGCATCGCCGGGAAGGCGAGCAGGCCCATCAGCGTGACGACCGCGCCGACGATGCCGGTCGCGGTCGCGAACAGCGCGCAGGTGATGAGCGCGGCGACCGCCATTGAACCCGGGATCGCCCGCAGCGACACCTGCAGGCTGTAGAACAGCCGGTCGAGGATGTTCGATCGCTCGATCATGTAACCCATGAACAGGAACAAGGGTACGGCCGTCAGCACGTCGTTGTTCATGATGCTGAAGGTGTTCTGCGACAGCAGGTAGAACACCCGGCTGTCGAAGAACTCCTGGCCCGGCACGAAATAGGCGTAATAGCCGAACATCACGCCCATCGCCATCAGCGTGAAGGCGATCGGGAAGCCGAGCAGGATGATGAAGACGAAGCTGCCCAGCATC
>JBDTSN010000466.1:0-2883 GCA_039931145.1 Burkholderiales bacterium
CGGCGGCGAGGCCGACGGTGCGGTACTTGAAGCCCTTCAGATCTGCGGCACCCTTGATCTCCTTCTTGAACCAGCCCAGCGGCTGGGTCGGCATGGGCATCGCGAAGAACGCCACCACATCCAGATTGAGCTTCTTGACCAGTTCGTTGTAGTAGGGCATGCCCTGGCGGTGAATCCACGCCAGCATCTGGTTCGCGTCGCAGCCGTTGATCGGGCCGGAGCCGAAGAGCGATGCGACCTTGCTCTTGCCGTACCAGTACACCGCGACCTGGTGAGCAGCGTCGATCACGCCCTTGCTCGTCGCATCCATCACCTCGAACGGCTTGACGACCGAGCCGGCGACGAGGTAGTCGATGCGCAGGCGGCCGCCGGCCATCTCGTTGACGCGCTTGACGTACTCCTCGGCCATCTCGTTGAAGATGTCCTTCGCGCCCCAGGCGCCCTGCATCTTCAGCACGATTGGCGATTGAGCGACCGAGATCATCGGCACGGACATTGCCGCGACGCCCGCGGCGCCAGTGACGGCCGCGCCGAGGAAACGCCGACGCGCAGGCTTGGCCTGCTCGGAAACGGGGGCCTCGACCTTGGTGGTCTCGGTCTTTGCAATCTCGGTCATGCTGACTCCTTGTCCTGGTTTTGAGGGGGCCGCGCGCAGTGAAGGCAGACGGCGGCGTATCAACCAACAGTATTGATGCCCGGAGCGGTAAGGACAACCGGGTATTCCCCGCCCACAGCTACGCACTCGGCCGGCGCTGCGACGGACTGGACAGCCGACACGCGAAGCGCCGCCCACGCTATCCCCCGGCAAGGGCCAGGCCGGTTCGCCGGCTACGCCAGCGCGCGGCCGATGAGAATCTTCTGCACGTCGGACGTGCCTTCGTAGATCTGGCACACGCGAACGTCGCGGTAAATGCGCTCGACCGGGAAGTCGCTCACGTAACCGTAGCCGCCGAAGACCTGGATCGCTGCGCTGCACACGCGCTCGGCCATCTCGCTTGCGAAGAGCTTGGCCATCGCCGCCTCCTTCAGGCACGGCAGACCGGCATCCTTCAGGCTCGAGGCGTGGTGCAGCAACTGGCGCGCGGCCTCGATTTGCGTCGCCATCTCGCCAAGCCGGAATTGCAACGCCTGGTGTTCGTAGATCGGCTTGCCGAAAGCAACGCGCTCCTTCGAATAGACGAGCGCCGCATCGAACGCCGCGCGCGCCATGCCGACCGATTGGGCGGCGATGCCGATACGCCCGCCCTCGAGGCCCGAGAGCGCGATCTTCAAGCCCTGGCCTTCGTCGCCGAGCAGATTCGCAACCGGAACGCGGCAGTTCTCGAACACGATCTGCGCCGTGTCGCTCGCGTGCTGGCCGAGCTTGTCTTCGATACGGGCAACGACGTAGCCCGGCGTCGCGGTCGGAACGATGAAGGCGCTGATGCCTTTCTTGCCCGCGGCCTTGTCGGTGACGGCCATCACGATCGCAACATCGCCGTTCTTGCCGCTCGTGATGAATTGCTTGACGCCGTTCAGAACGTACGCGTCGCCATCTTGCACCGCGGTCGTCTTCAGGCCATCGGCCTGCGAGCCGACATGCGGTTCGGTGAGGCAGAACGCCCCGAGCATGTCGCCGCGCGCGAGCGGCCTCAACCACTGCTCCTTCTGCGCGTCGTTCGCCCACGCCATCAAGATCGAGCAGACCGGGCAGTTGTTGACGCTGACGACGGTCGATGTCGCGCCGTCGCCGGCGGCGATCTCTTCAATGATGACGGCGAGCGCGAGGTAGTCGAGCCCCGCGCCGTCCCACTCGGCGGGCACCGCGATGCCGTAGCAGCCGAGTGCGGCAAGACCTTTCAACTCAGCGGCCGGGAAGTGGCATTCCTTGTCCCAGCGTGCGGCGTGCGGCGCGATCTCCTGCTGCACATAGGCGCGCACCGCGTCCTGCGCGGCGCGGTGGTCGTCGCTGAGCAGCATCGCGTTCCTGTTCGACGCTTCCGGGCCGGCGGGACAGGGTCAGAGCAGCTCGACGGCGAGTGCCGTCGCTTCGCCACCGCCGATACACAACGTGGCCACGCCGCGCTTGCCGCCACGCTTCTTCAATGCACCGAGCAGGGTGACGATGAGGCGCGCGCCCGACGCGCCGATCGGGTGGCCCAGCGCGCAAGCGCCGCCGTGCACGTTGACGATCTCGTGCGGCAGCTTGAACTCATCCATCGCCGCCATTGTTACCGCGGCGAAGGCTTCGTTGATTTCCCACAGATCGACCTGCTTCGCTTCCCAGCCGGCCTTCTTCAGCACCTTCTGAATTGCGCCGATCGGCGCGGTGGTGAACCATTCGGGCGCCTGCGCGTGCACCGCATGGCTGACGATGCGTGCGATCGGCTTCGCGCCAAGCTCGCGCGCCGTGCTCTCGCGCATCAGCACGAGCGCTGCGGCGCCGTCGGAGATGCTCGACGCATTCGCCGCCGTGATCGTGCCGTCCTTCTTGAACGCCGGTTTGAGCGTCGGAATCTTGTCGAGCCTCGCCTTGAACGGCTGCTCGTCGAGTTTCACGATCGTCTCGCCGCCCTTGCCGGTGACGGTGACGGGCGCCATTTCCCAGTCGAAGCTGCCGTCCTCGTTGGCCTTCTTGGCGCGTTGCGTCGAGGCAATCGCGAACTGGTCCTGTGCCTCGCGCGTGAACTTGTACTTGTCTACGCACTTCTCGGCAAACACGCCCATCGCCCGGCCGCGGTCGTAGGCATCTTCCAGGCCATCCATCGCCATGTGGTCATAGAGCGTCGCCGTGCCGTAGCGCACGCCCTTGCGCGCAAACAGCAGGTGCGGCGCATTGGTCATGCTCTCCATGCCGCCGGCGACCAGAACCCGCGCACTGCCTGCGGCGAGCATGTCATGCGC
>JBDTSN010000467.1:0-2881 GCA_039931145.1 Burkholderiales bacterium
GGTCGAGCATGTCGCCGACGCTCGTCTTCGACCGCGGCGCCTTTGTGATGGCGACCGGCTCGGCGGGTGGTGCGGCGATCATCCACCACACGGCGAAAGCGCTGCTCGGCGCGAGCTGGGGGCTCTCGCCGCAAGAGGCAGCGAACCTGCCCAACTTCGGCCCGCTCAATGGCGAGCGCGGGCCACTGCTGTTGGAGGAGGGCCGCTTTCCACAATCAACCGTCAATGCGCTGATGGCGCTCGGCCATGAACTCGGCATGAGCAACCTACCGAGCGGCGTTCATACGCTGATGCGAGCATCCGACGGAGCCTGGATGGCAGGCGCCGACCCACGGCGCGAAGGCGTTGCGCGCGGCGATTGAAGCTGCACGAAACGCCAGTGCTCAACTGCCAGTCCGTCCCTTCGCGGGGCGAACCTCAGCACGAATGACGCGCTAGACGCCCCTGCCTCAAGCCTTGCGGCGACCGAGCAAGATCCACAGCCGGGCGAGATCAGCGGCACCGTCGTTGCCGATGACGCCGCGCAACACAGTGGTCGCCTTCGGATTGTGCGCGAGCACCATCGCCTGACCGAGCCTGAGCTCGGCGTCTTCAGGACGCTTGAGGCCGCCCTTGGTAATACCCTGCTCGATCAGTTTGACTCCTTGTGCGGCCTTGCCGGACAAAGCCAGGTTGAAGCCATAGCTCACGAGATCGGCGCCGTCCTTGGCCGCCAACGCTTCGGCCTCCTTTGTCGCCGCCTGGGTGCGGGCCTCTTCGAGCTTGCGCAGGGTGAGGTCGCGCAGGCGCTTCTGGCGGTCCGCTTCGGGGCCGGTGCCCAGCACGCCTGTTGAGAAGCCCTTGTCGATCGCGCTCTTGGCCTCCTCCGCGAAGCCGGCCTGCAGCGCGAGCTGCGTCATCTCCATGTAGTCGTTCGCGTTGCGCATGCCGCCGGTGGCGAGCATCAGGCGGTAGATGTCGAGCGAGAAGCGATCCGAGAAGCCCGGCTTGCGCTGCACGCGGTCGATCAGCTCGACCCAGTATTCCTTCTTCGGGTAGTAGGTCACGAGCCGGTCCAGCGCGAGCATGTAGGCCGCGCTCTCGGGCTGCTTGGCGGTCGCGCTCATCAGCATCTTCAGGCGGTCTTCCGAGGGCGCCTTGCCGGCCTTCTCGTCGGCCTGAATCCCGGCCACGAGCTCCTTCGTCACGGCCGCAGTATCGCCAGACAGGTATTGCGCCTGGAGCAGCAGCGTCTGCATCTGCGCGCTGTTGCCGCCCTCCTTTTCGTAGCGCTGCGCCCAGTCGACGGCCCTGGCGTAGTCCTTCGCCCGGTAGTAGCCGCCGGCGATCGACTCGATGATGCGCAGCTTGTCCGGGGCGGACATCTTGCCGGTGGCATTGATGGCATCGAACGCCTTGACCGCAGTGCCCATGTCACCCGCACCCGAGGCCGCGGCGAGGCGCATGCGCTCGATCAGATACTTCTCGTTAGCGGTCTTCCCGGGCGCCTCATCGGCCTCGTTCACTTTGCCTAGCGCGTCCTTGTACTTGCCCGACTTGATCAACTTCTGGGCCGCCTGCAACGGCGTACCGACCACGGCGCGCACGGCGTCCTGCGCCTGAGTGGAAAGGCAAGCCAGCGCAAGTGCCAGCGTGAATGTCAACGAGAGGGCGAAACGCAGTGCTTTGATCATGGGCCTATTTGATGAACTGCTCGTTGCCGACGATGCCGAGCTTGGTCACGCCCAGGCGCTGCGCAGCGGCTAGCACCGCGGCTACGTTCTTGTAGGCGACGAGCTTGTTCGGTCGCAGATGGACCTCGGGCTGATCCGGCTCGGCCGCCGCCTGGATCAGCTTGGCGTCAAGCGCCTGCGTATCGGGCAGCGTCTCGCCATTCCAGAGCACCGTGCCGTCGAAATCGACGTCGATCGTCACCACCACCGGCGGCTTGGTCGGCGGCGGCGGGTTGCCGGCCGGCATGTTCAGGTTGACCGAATGCAATTGCACCGGGATCGTGATGATGAGCATGATGATGAGCACCAGCATCACGTCGATCAACGGCGTGGTGTTGATGTCGATCATCACTTCGTCTTCGTTCGTGCCGATGTTCATTGACATGCTGTGTTCCTTCGTGGCCAGCGGGGTCCGTCGTCATCGCCCTCTATCACCCTCGATTACCCTTTAGCCGGCGGCTCGGTGATGAAGCCAACCTTCAGGATGCCGGCACGCTGGACCGCAAACAAGACGCGGCCGATCGATTCGTAGCGGGTATCCTGATCGCCCCGGATGTGCACCTCGGGCTGCGGATCGAGCACCGAGACCTTCTTCAGCCGCTCGACCAGCGCGTTGTTGTCGGGAACGAGTTGCAGGTTCCAGAACACGTCGCCATCCTTGTTGACGGAGATGTCGACGTTCTCTGGCTTCGTTTGCATCGGCAGATTCGTCTCGCTCGGCAGCCTGACGGCGATGTTCTGCGTCACGACCGGGATCGTGATCAGGAAGATGATCAACAGCACGAGCATCACGTCGACCAGCGGCGTGGTGTTGATCGTGGAAACGACCTGTTCTTCCTCGTCGGAAGCCTGACCTACGTTCATCGCCATGCTACGACCCTATCGGTTCGTGTTGGCGAGGAGCACCGCGTGAATGTCGCTGCCGAATGCGCGGACCCGATCGAGCGTCGCCTTGTTGCGCCGGACCAGCCAGTTGTAGCCGAGGACGGCAGGCACCGCGACTGCCAGGCCGATTGCCGTCATGATCAGCGATTCACCGACGGGGCCGGCAACCTTGTCGATCGATGCCTGGCCGGACACGCCGATCTTCACCAGCGCGTTGTAAATCCCCCAGACCGTGCCGAAGAGGCCCACAAAGGGGGCAGTCGAGCCCACGGTCGCCAGGAAGG
>JBDTSN010000468.1:0-2869 GCA_039931145.1 Burkholderiales bacterium
CCGAAGTGGCGTAGGTTTCGAGAAACACCTGCGTTGCCAGGACGTGCAGGCACAGGGAATCGGATGGCGAGGCGAAGCGAATCGAGACGTTACCCATGCCTCCTACGCCGGTTGCAGGACCGAACAACGTCTATCTGACGCCGCACCGCAGCGGAACGAAGGCACGATGGCACATGGCGTCGGACAAACCCCGTTGAACTGAACTGCCGGCTCGGCGGTGGAGCGGGCAGTGTAAGTTTCAACCGCTGCCTTGGGCAATGCTCGCGTAGCTGCGAGGCATGCCGCTGGCAACGAATTGGCATGCATCACGCCGTCTAACGCTAGACGTCCTGCCCCATAGCCGTCGGTCATCAGTTTCTGCTCTGGCCGGGACGCGTCACCGGAGGCGAAAGCGACAGCTCTGTTACGCAGAAATTGTGAAAGCGAACTTTGTTGCGGCGTGTGCGAGAGCCGACTTATGCAGCTTGCGCACCCTCAAATTCGACGCGGTTGACCTGGTGCCTGATCTGATCGTCATCAAGCTCGCGTTGCCGCCCGCGGCGGCGGTGTTGATGCTCAGCGGCTGCAACTCTTGTGATCTGTCTGGGTTCTCCAGCCGAGCGTCACCCCTTCGCAGCCACTCTCTTCGCGGGCATTTTCTTTGCAACGATCTTTTTTGCAGCAGCCTTCTTGGCAACTACCTTCTTTCCCACGGCTTTCTTGGCCGGCGTCTTGGTTGCAGCAGCTTTCTTCGCAGGCGCTTTCTTTGCGGCCTTCACCGCCGCCTTGCGCGGCGCCTTGGCTGGTGCCTTGGCTGACACTTTCGCGCCGCCCTTCCACGTCAGCCGCGCCTTCTTCGCCAACGCCACCACCTTGGCGATGTCCTCGTCGCTGAAGACGCCGTTCACGCCCGAGATCGCCGACAGCTTCATGCCGTGCTTGAGGCCCAGCTGGTAGATTTCCTTGACCTTCTCCCACTCGGTGTCGCGGCCGATGGTGAAGACTTCGAAGCGGCCTTCCAGCGCCAGCACGATGGTCTCGGCCAGGCAGGCGTAGATCACGTTGGGCGGCAGGGCAATGTTCTTCAAGCCCTTGACCTTGGTCGGCAACTCGATCTCGCCCGATTCGATGACCAGCACGTCCGGGCGCTTGGCCACTTCTTCGGGCGGCAGGTCAAGCGGGCGCGCCACGTCGGTGATGACGCAGCCGGGCTTGACCTTCATGATGTCGAGGATCTTCTTGCCCGCGCCCGAGGTGCTGGTGACGATCATGTCCATGTCGGCCAGCAGGCTGTCGTAGTCGATCGAGCACACCACGTCGGCGTCGGGCGTGTCCTTCAGGATCGAGGCCTTCAGATGTTCGAGTTTCTTCATGTCCCGGCCGGCGATCACGACCTGGTCGAAGGCCATTGCCAGCAACCGCGCGCTTACTGATCCGATCGAGCCCGAAGCGCCGATCACCATCGTCTTCGCCCGCACCTTCTTCGTCTTCGGGTCCCGTTCGACCAGACCCATTCGGCGCATGGCGTCGGCGGCCGCCCACAGCGCGCCGGACGCCGAATAGCTGTTGCCGGTCGTCACTGGCAGCGGCGCGCGCCGAGCAACCGTGATGCCGGCGTCGCCGACCACCTTGGTAAAAGCGCCCAGGCCCATGAGCTGCGCGCCCATCTTCTCGGCCATGTCGGCCGCGGCGAGCAGCCGGCGGTACGTGAACTCGGGGCTGCGCGCGAGCATTTCCTTCGGCGTGCCGCCGACCAGGATGAGCCAGCCTTCGGCCTCGGAGCCGGTCGGCGAAACGATGTTCTCCATCTTGCAATACACCACCGGTGGCATGTATGCGGCCAGCGTCTCCACCTGGTCCATGACGAACTTCGGCGTGCCCTTGGGCAGAGACGCATTCTTGCGGATCAGCTCCTGGCTCAGCGGGTGGATGACGAACGCGAAGCGGCGGATGTTGCGGAACTTGCCGGTGGGGTGCAGCAGCCGCGGCTGAATGCGCAGTTCGGTGATGATCTCCTCGAAGTCTTCGTCGGCGATCTCCTCCGCCGGCCGCCCGAGCTTGGCCAGGATCATCGCCTCCAGCGCGTTGATGCCAATGACGCGGTCGAACAGCTTGGGCATGACGTCGATAACCAGGTTCACCTTGCACTGCTTGTAGAAGGCCAACTGCTCGTCGTCGACCGCCGAGGTGATCAGCGTCTTGCCTTCCAGGTTCGCGAGCGAGCCCACCGCCTTGATCTCATCGAAGCCGCCGACCACGACGTGGGCATTGCGCACTGCGCGCGCCACGCGCAGGTTCTTCAGGCTGGAGAGTGACTTTTCCAGCATGCGCCAGGGCTTGACGCCGGCGACGAACTCATTCCCCTTCGCATACAGCTCGAGCTGCGTCAGCGAGCCAAGCAGCAGCGGCGAGCCGGCCTGGAACACGGGGTCGGCGAAGCTCAGGTTCTTCGTGTAGTCGGACAGCGCGACCGCAATCTCGTAATTGCGCATGCCGCTCAAGAACAGCACCAGGTTGTTGTTGAAATAGTGGCCGAGCTCCCTTTGCACGTGGCGCACCGCATGCACTTGCAGCAGCCGGCGCAAGGTGGTGCCGGTCGTCACCGGCACGCGCGTCACGACGTTGAGCAGGCCCTGCGTCGTGCGGTTGACGATGGTCGTGGTGCCCACATGGCAGGGGTCCACGACACCGCCCAGGCCGATCGCGTCGGCGCTGGCCTGCTGGCGCCGCAGCAGTTCCCAGGCCTTCTTCGAACTGCCGTCGGCGCCCAGGATCTGCACCTTGAAGCGTTCGCCGAGGAAGTCGGCTTCGAAGCTGAAATCGGACTTGGACGAATCCATCGTCACGCTGACGACTTTCTTCATGTTGGCGATCCTTGAGTGCAGGTGGA
>JBDTSN010000469.1:0-2863 GCA_039931145.1 Burkholderiales bacterium
CGATCATGGGCGAGGTGCTGAAGGCGGCCGAGACGCTCGAACGCGAACACCGCATCGCCGCCGACGTCTGGAGCGTGACGAGTTACATCGAGCTGGCGCGCGAAGGCATCGAGCAGGAGCGGCACTGGCGCATCGGCACGAATGCCACGGTGGAGAGTTGATTCGGGCGCAGCATTCAATCCAGCCACGGCCCGATCATTGCGGCCACCGACTACGTACGGGCGCTGCCCGAGATGGTGCGGGCGTTCGTGCCCACGGGCCGGCGCTATGTGACGCTCGGCACGGACGGCTTCGGGCGCAGCGATTCGCGCGCCGCCCTTCGGGATCACTTCGAGGTCGATGCGAAAGCCATCGTGCAGGCCAGCATGAGAGCGATTGACTAGATGATCGCGGACTAGGGCGACTGGCGCCATCGCCGCGACGTACGTTCATCGGGATCGAACCAGGGCAAGCGGAGCATGCGCATCGGCATTGTCGGCATCGGCAGCATGGGCTTCACTTGTGGCGAGCGCTTGCGCAAACGCGGCTGGCCACTTGCGGTGCGCGACATCGATCTGCGCCGCCTTACATCCACTGCGGGCGTGGCAAACGTGAATTGCTGAGCATCGCGTCGCACCGGCCGGTGCGGGCCGCGCCCTGCCCTCGGCTACCATCTCGCGAACAGGCCTTGCCGGCCCTGCGCCGCGGCCTGCGGCCTGCCTTTTCGGCCGCGGGATGGCCCACGCATCGACCAGAGCAAGGAAACTCACAATGGGCAGCAAGCGCCTCCATGTCTCGGCGCCAGGACCGGAGGACCGGTGGCGCTGCAGTTCCGGCAATCTCGTGCGCAACCGGCCGTTTCAGCATTTCCGCTCGTGATATCGCCGACGATCCTGGAATTCGATCAGCTCGCGCAATCGATCGCCGCGCGCTTTGCGGCCGTGTTGCGTGACGCGCCGGTCGGCATCGACGACAACTTTTTCGCGCTCGGCGGCCACAGCCTGCTGGCGATGACGCTCGCCGGCCAGCTGGGCCGCGAGTGGCAGGCCGAGATCGGCGTGGCGCGCGTGCTCGACCACCCCACGCCGCGAGCACTGGCGGCGTGGCTGTTGCCGCGCATCGGCGAACGCGAGGCGACCGCTGCCTGCGCGCCGGCCGCACCGCTCGACGACGGCACGCTGTCGATCGGTGAACGATCGAGCTGGATGCTGCAGCACCAGGCGAGCGGCACTGCTGCCGCGCATGTGCCGGTGCTCGTGCACTTGCGTGGCGCGCTCGATGCGCAGCGCCTCGTCGACGCGCTGCGCACGGTGGTCGAACGCGACGAGATCTTTCGCGTCGTGTTCGAAGCGCAGGATGGCCTCGTGCGACGGCGCTGGCTGCCGGCCGTGCCACCGGCGCTCGACATCGGCATCGCGCCAGGCAGCGTCGATGCCGAACAACTGACCGCGGCCGTCAACCCGTTTACGCGCCTGCCGTTCGACCTTGCCCGCGGACCGCTGGTGCGCGCAAGACTCTATCGTTGCGGCGACGCGCATCACGCGCTGCTGGTGGTGATGCACCACATCATCATCGACGAATGGGCGCTGCGCCGCTTCTTCGTCGCAGTGTCCGACACGTACCGCGGCGTGGAGGCCGCGGTGTCCGAGGCGCACGACGCCGAAGCGTCCGCCAACATGCCACAGCACGATGCATCGACGTTGCGCGCGCTCGCTTACTGGCGCGAGCAGCTCGCGGACGCGCCTTCGGGCGTCGCGATCCCTGCCGATCGCCGCCGGCCGGCATTGCCGACGCATGCCGGTGCAGTCCACCGCTTTCACGTCGAGGCGCAGACATTACGACAGCTGCGCTCGCTGGCCGGCGCGCGCCAGGCGTCGCTGTTCATGGTGCTGATGGCGGCCTTCCAGTTCCTGCTCCATCTGGCGAGCGGCCAGCACGCCATCATTGCCGGCACGGCGATGCTGCACCGGCGCGATGCTCGGCGCCACGCGCGGCTTGGCAGCTTCGTGGATCTGCTGCCGTTGCGCACGCGCGGCTTCGGCGAGGGCACGTTCGCCGACCTCGTCGCCCGGGTCAAGGCGTCGACCCTCGCCGCGCTCGATCACGGCGACGTCGGCTTCGACCAGATCGTCGCCGCCGTCAATCCAAATCGCGTGGCGAGCGGCACGCCGCTGCTCGGCGGCCTGCTGGTGGTGCGCGAGGAAACGCTGGCGCCGCTGGCGCTGCCCGGTGTCAGCGCAAGCACCGAAGTCGTTGATGCCGGCAGCGCGCAATTCGATCTCACCTGCGTGCTGGAAGCGGACGACGACGGAATTTCCGGCTGGTTCGAATACGGCACTGATCTGTTCACCGCCGCGTCGATGGCAAGCCTGGCCAATGCCTTCGTCGCCCTGCTCGACAACGTCGCGGCCAAGCCGGACCGGCCGCTCGCCGAGGTCGACGCCATCGACGCCGGCACGCGCCGCTGGCTGCTGAAGACGCTGAACGACACCTGCCAGCCGCTGCCGCAGCCTGCGCTCGTGCACCGCCTGTTCGAGTCGGTCGCTGCGCGGCAGCCGAACGCGGTGGCGCTCGTCGATGGCGAGCATGCGGTGAGCTACCGCGCGCTCGATGAAGCGGCCAACGGCATCGCGCATCAGCTGCGCGCGCATGGCGTGCGCCATGGCGATCGACGATGCGTCCCGCTCCGACGCCGGTGAGCGCCGCGACGAACGGGCCGACCGACATCACGAGCCCCACGCGGGCGGTGTCGAGCGCGAGCGCGCGGGAGAGATAGAACGGCCCCACGACGAGGGTCGCCATCATCACCGTCGAGACGAGCGTGCTCATCACCAGCGCTGCGCTCAGGTGTGCATCGCGGAACATCGCCACACGCACCATCGGC
>JBDTSN010000470.1:0-2862 GCA_039931145.1 Burkholderiales bacterium
TCGCCGTGCTCGTCGCGGTCGAGGCCGTCGGTGACGAGCAGCAGCGCGGCGTTCGCGCCGAGCAGGCGGCGCGCCCAGCGCTGGTTGAATTCTTCGAGGCATGAAGCGATGCGCGTACCGCCACGCCAGTCCTGCACCTGGCTGTCGGCAAGCTTGATCGCCTCGTCCGGGTCGCGGTTCTTCAGTGCGCGCGTGATGTTCGTGAGCCGCGTGCCGAAGGTCAACGTGTGCACGCGCAGGTGGCGGCGCGTCAGCCCGTGCACGTAGTGCAGCAGCAGTCGTGCGTAACGGTCCATCGAACCCGAGATGTCGAGCAACACGACGAGCGTCGGCATCTCGCTGCGTGCGCGGCTGAAGGCGGGCGAGAGCGTCTGTGGCTGGCGCGCCATGCGCAGCAGCGTTGCGCGCATGTCGATTCGGCCGCGCGGCGCGGGCTCGTGGCGGCGACGGTGTACCGGATCGACGGGCAGCGGCAATTCTTCGGCGAGCTTCTTCGCAAGCTCGAACTCGGCCGTCGTCATGGTCTCGAAGTCGGCGTGCTGGAGGCGCTCGCGATCGCTGAAGGTGAAGCTGGTGTCGAACTTCAATTCCTCCTGCGCTGTGTTGTTCGCCGGGTTCGGCGGCTCGGGTGCGCGCGGGGGGGCAAGCGCCTCGGCGATCCGGTTCGCGCGCGGCGGACGGTGCTTCTCGCCGCGGCCGGTGACCTTGGGCAGTAGTAGGAGCATCAGCTGTTCGAGCAGTTTCGGGTCGCGCCAGAAAGCATCGAACGCGGCATCGAAGATTGCCTGCTGTTCGTGGCGGTCGAGCATCACGGCCGAGAGAGCGGCGTGCACGTCGCCGCGCCGGTCGAGCCCGACCGCCTCAACCGCCGCCATCGCCGCAAGCACCCGGTCCGGGCCAACCGAAAGGCCCGCAGTGCGCAGGATGCGCGAGAAGTGGACGATGTTTTCGGCAAGCATCGAACATCATCCCCGCAACGCGCACTTCACCCCTTACCCCGTTGGGGGAAGGCTGGGATGGGGGCCGGCCCCTTCGCCCTCTGGGGGAAGGTTGCGATGGGGGCCTTCTGTGCAGCGCCGAGCCTCGCGCGGCCCCCACTTGCAGTGCGCGCCCCGTCAAGTATGCCGGGGCCGCTCGACGGGCTCGCCGCACGCGGCTCGAAAGCCCCGTCTCGCCCCCAACCCTCCCCCAGCGGGGGAGGGAGACGGCCGGCGCCATCGAATCTCATTCCAGCAACGCCCGCGCGCGCAACTCGTCGAGCAGCTTCGTCAGGTCGCCGCTTTGCAGCTTGACGATGTCGTCCTGGTACTTGAGCAGCACGCCAAGTGTGTCGTGCACCGTCTGCGGGTCGAGCCGGATCGAGTTCAAGGCGACGAGCGCATTCGTCCAGTCGATCGTCTCGGCGACGCCCGGCGCCTTGAAGAGGTCGAGCGTTCGCATGCGCTGCACGAATTCGACGACCTGCACGTAGAGTCGCTCCGACGCACCCGGCGCCTTCAGGCGCACGATCTCCAGCTCGCGTTCGACGCTCGGGAATTCGACCCAGTGATACAGGCAGCGCCGCTTCAACGCGTCGTGGATCTCGCGCGTACGGTTGCTTGTGATGATCGTGATCGGCGGCGCGTCGGCGTGCACCGTGCCAAGCTCGGGGATCGTGATCTGGTTCTCGGCCAGCACTTCGAGCAAGAAGGCGTCGAACGGCTCGTCGGCACGGTCGAGCTCGTCGATCAGCAGCACCGGCGATCGCGCTTGCGTGAGCGCCTGCAGCAGCGGGCGCTCGATCAGCATCTCACGCGCGTAGAGGTTCTTGGTGAGCGCCGCGCGATCGACGTCGTGCGCCGCTTCGGCAAGACGGATCTCGATCATCTGGCGCGCGACGTTCCACTCGTAGGCCGTCTGCGCAATGTCGAGGCCTTCGTAGCACTGCACGCGCAGCAGCGTCGTCGAAAGGCAGCGCGCGAGCGTCTTGCCGAGCTCGGTCTTGCCGACGCCGGGCTCGCCTTCGAGGAACAGCGGGCGATGGAGCTTGAGGCTCAAGAACATCGCCGTGGCGAGGCGGCGATCACAGATGTAGCCCTCGGTCGCGAGCAGCTCGATCACGGCGTCGACCGTTGCGGGCAGGTTCAACGCAGTCGTTTCGTTCATTTGGAATGCAAACGGGTCATGCCGACGGCAGCCGGCATGACCCGCCAGGCTTTAGTTGGCGATTCAGCGCGCGAGCGCGGCAGCGACGGCACGCGACGCCATCACGCTGATCATCGCCGCACGGTAGGCGGCCGAGCCGTGCAGGTCGCTGTTGACGTCGGTCTCAGGCATCTTGACGGCCTTCGCCGCCGCGGCCGTGAAGTTCGCCTTCAGCGCATCTTCGATCGGCTTGGCGCGAAACACGGAGCTCTTGGCACCCGTTACTGCAACCCGCACGCCACCGGCGCCCTGGCTGACGAACACGCCGACCAATGCAAAGCGCGAAGCTGGCTGCTTGTACTTGATATAGGCCGCCTTCTGCGCGACGGGGAAGCTCACCGAAGTGATGAGTTCGCCAGGCTGCAGCGCCGTCTCGTAGAGCCCGGTGAAGAAATCATCCGCCGCGATCGCGCGCTTGTTGGTGTTCACCGTTGCGCCAAGGGCGACGATGGCCGCCGGATAGTCCGCAGCAGGATCGGCATTCGCGATCGAGCCGCCGAGCGTGCCCATGTTGCGCACCATCTGGTCGCCGATACCGCCCGCCAGTTCGGCAAGCGCGGGGATCACCTTCTTCACCTCGGCCGAGCGCGCGACGGTCGAGTGCGTCGTCATCGCCCCGATGACGACGTTGCCGCCGTCGACCTTGATGCCTTTCAGATCCGCCGCACCGCCCAGATC
>JBDTSN010000471.1:0-2859 GCA_039931145.1 Burkholderiales bacterium
GAGCCGCCGCCGGCAGTCGGTGCAACGACCGAACCGCAGACCGCCGGCCTTTTCAGCTTCCTCGATCCAAGACACGTACTGCGCCTGTTCTCGGTTTATCAGATGAAGGACCGCGCGGGCGTCGTCGGCGCGAATGGCGTCGCTTCGCTGCTCCGCCACTTGATCACGGCAGCATCCTCGGCTCGCGTGCACGCTGTCGGCCACAGCTACGGCTGCAAGGCGATGCTTTCTGCCGTGTGCGCACCACAACCACTGCCCCGACAACTGGACTCGCTGCTGCTGCTACAGCCAGCGGTCTCGCACCTTTGCTTTGCCGACCTTATTCCGAAGAGCGGCAAGCCAGGAGGTTACCGCGGCGCCTTCGAGCGGGTTCAGGGCCCGATCCTCAGCACCTACAGCAATGATGACCTTGCACTGCACGAGACGTTTCACCTGGCGCTCCGCCGCGACAGCGATCTGGGCGAGCAGGACATCGGCATCGCTGCCGATACCGACACGACCGCCGGCAAACCGCCGAGCAATTTCGCCGCGCTCGGCGGCTATGGCCCGCGACGCGCCGGCCAGCGGCTGATCGACCCGATGCCAGCCGCCGGGATGGCGTATCCGGCCTTTGGCGCAGGCGACTCGATAATCGGGCTGGACGGCTCACAAGGGCTGATCACCAGCCACGGTGACGTTACGAGCCCTGCCACCGCCTGGGCGTTGCACCGGCTTATTGCGCGCTAAAGGTCCACGCATGGCTGTCAAAATCGCTACTGAAAACGGCCTCGTCACGCTGCGAGTGCGCGTACAGCCGCGCGCGCGCGGCATATCAGCGGTGTTGCAGCTGGTCAGTTACGTCGAGGGCACTGCGCGCGAACTCTCGAGTTGGTGGCTCGACAGCACGATGCTCGGCTTGCCGGCAAGGCTCAGCTCGCAATGGCTACCGACGCGAAAGCTGCCGCTGGCCGTGACCGACGGGCTACGCGCAGGGCTCGAAGCGCTGGGACTCGCTCCCGGACTGCCGCTGTGGCTGCACCTGGTCAAACCCTACGGTTTCCTCGGCGCTTTGGACTGGGAGACGGCGCTGGTGCCTGAGCTCGGCCGACCGCTCTTGCGACTGCCTGATTTTCTTGAGCGTCCGCGCGAAAATCGCGCGGTGCTCGACGTAGCGGTGGTGTGCAGCGAGCCAGTGTCGGAGCCGCGGCTGAACCCGCCGCAGGTGCTGCAAGACGTCGTCGATGCGGTGCTCACGGGCTCGCGACGGTCGCGCACGAGGATCCATATCTTTCCCGACGAGGTGTACTACGACTCGCTGCGAATAGGCTTCGCGGGCGAGCCACGCGTCGCCGTCCACGACCCGCAAGGCGCGCAGGTGCACGGTGTATTGCCGCGCGGCAATGGCGCGGGCGTCAACGCGCCGGGCGACAAGTCGAGCGAACTGCAGAGCCCGTGGCTCAAGTGGATGCGCGATTCGATGAAGGGGCGCAGCCTGGACGCTGTTCACTTTGTTGCTCACGGCTTCGTCGCCGACCAGCGGCCGGCACTCGCTCTCGCGGAGTCACCGCTGGCCAATCGTGACCGTCGCGATGCGCGTTATGTCGGCGTCGGCGAGGTGGCGGCCTTCCTCACACAGGTGGGCGCATGGAGCGCGGTCTTCAGCAGCCCGCCGGCCAACTACTCGGAAGCCGGGCTTCGGCTCTTGGCCGATACGTTGGCGCAGACGCGGCCGGGGCCGGTGCTGTATCACACGCTTGGAGCGCCCGGGCCGGATCCGGCGCTGAAAGCGATGTACGGCTTTCTGTATGCACCGGCGCCGTCACCAGTGCCATGGCAGGAGCGCTGGTTCGCGTATTGCCAGCCAGCGTTGATCGACATGCTGGCGACCGTGCCGCCGACCATGGCGACACCGGCCTCGGTGGCGCTGGATGCCAACAGCAGGTTGTTCGACAGCCTCACCGTCCCTCCGCCTGCCGTAGTAGCCGGCCGGCGGCAAAGCCGCGGACGTGGCGACGTCGCGGCGGCAGTACCGCCGCCTGCACCTGGTGAGGCACCGAGTTGGGTTTCGGCCGCGCAGCGTTATGTCGAACAGCAGTCGATGCAGTTGCAACGCGATGGCCGCGACGACGATGCGACGAGCCGCGTGTCGGACGAGGTCGAGCGCACGCTGGCCAAACTTCAGTCGATCGTCGGCGGTGTCGCCAGTGGGGATCTGAAATGACCCGCTCGGTGCTGCTCATTAGCGAACGCGATGGCCAGCTCGCCGCCAGCGTTGAGAACGCCGAGCCGCCGTTGCCGTCCAACTACGACGAGCGGATTGCCTTCGGCTACCCCAGCGTCGGTTTGCCGCCGCTCGACGATGGTTTGCAGTACGGCAGCACTCTGGTGCAGGGCCTGCGGCAACACCCCGCGGTGGCTGAGTTGCTCAAACGCGCATTCGGCGCCGCCGGCGCCCAGCCGCACACGCTGGCGCTCTTGTTGCGGGCCGGCGAAGGCCGGCAGATCCGCTGGGAGGCGCTATCTGACGACCAAGGCAAGTTCGTCGCGCTCGACGGCCGTTGCCCGATCGGCCGCGTCACACGCAGGCTCAGCGGAGCACCCACCGCGGCGCACGGTTTCGAGCCGCCGTTGCGTATCCTCGCCTACATCTCGGGCGTCGGCCTCGACATGCAGGCCGAGTGGGACGCGATCGCCGCTGCGCTTGATGAAGCGCATGTCGGGCGCCTGCCGGTCCAGGCCACCGTGCACATCGGCGCGGCTGCGTTGCGCGACCAGGCCCGCGCCGAGTGCGAGGCCGGCGCGCACCCCGCGATCACTGTGCGGGCGATGCCCGAAGCGGCCTTCGAACTGGAACAGCAGATTCAGCGCGCGCGACCGCAT
>JBDTSN010000472.1:0-2849 GCA_039931145.1 Burkholderiales bacterium
ATCCGGGTCCACCTGCTGCATTTGTGAACGATGGGGGCGCAGCGCCCGTCGCGGGCCGCTAAGTGGCCCAGTCGGCGGAAGACAAGCTGAAGCCATCCCTCCCATGCTGCGGGCACAGAGTCGTGAGACAGTCCGCCCGCACTCCCTTCTCTCTCACGCGACAGGGCATCGCACTTCACCGCAGCCCGTCCCACAGCAGCTTGACGCCGGTGAGAAACATGCCGGTGTAGGCGAGGCGATAGAACCAGTCGGGCCGGATTCGGCGCGTAAGAAGCACGCCGAGCCAGACGCCAAGCGGCGCGAGCGTCATCAGCATGAGCGCGGTTTCCATATTGCGCAGGTCGATCAGCCCGAGCCAGGCATAGGGAATCCACTTCGACACGTTGATCGCCGCAAAGAACACCGCCAGCGTCCCCGCATACGTGAGCGGCGGCATGCGCAGCGGCAGCAGGTAGGCGTTGATCGGCGGGCTGCCGGCGTGCGCGACAAAGCTCGTGAAGCCGGACGCGACACCGTAGGCGAAGCCGACCGCGCGCGGCGGCGGCGGCGCATCGGCACGCGGCGGGAAGAGCAGGCGCTGGCCGAGGAACAACAAGGTCAGCGCACCCACCACGCCCGCCAGGGTCGCCGGTGTGAAGCGACCGAACAGGAAAGTGCCGACGAGTGTGCCGATCAGCCCCGCCGGCAGCAGCAGGCGCAGCATCGCCGGGTCGCGGTCGCGCCACAGCTTTTGCAGCCCGGCGCCATCCATGATCAGCAGCAGCGGCAGCATGATCGCGGCCGCCTGTGGCACTGGAATGGTGAGCGCCATGATCGGCGTCGCAAGCGCGCCAAAGCCGCTTGCAAAGCCACTCTTGGACAGCCCCATCAGCAACACCGCCGGCACGGCGGCAGCGTAGTACCAAGGGTCGGTGATGACGGCGATCAAGTGCGGCGCGCCGTGTCGGTATGCGACTTGCGCGCCTCACGGAGGCGATATGGGCGCGGTGCGCAGTCGGCAGTCATGTCGCAGTCGGTCCGGGCGAGCGAGAATTGTGCGATGTTCGCACCCTCCCAGCACGACGTCCGGCGCTTCTTCTGCGACACCGCGGGCAAGCTGCGCGAAAGCCGGCCGCTCTCGGCGCTTGAAGCACTCGCCGCGCAGTGGATTGACGAGCACCCCGAGTACCGCGACGACCTCGCCGATCTGGAGGCCGCGCTCGCTGCGAGCTACACGGTCGAAGACGGCCGCACAAATCCCTTCCTGCACCTCTCCATGCACCTGTCGATCAGCGAACAGGTGAGCATCGACCAGCCGCATGGCATCCGCCAGGCGTTCGAATTGCTCGCCGCGCGGCGCGGCTCGGCGCACGCGGCGCAACACGAGGTGATGGAGTGCCTGGGCGAGATGATGTGGAGCTCGCAACGCAGCGGCTTGCCGCCCGACGGCGAGGCCTATATCGACTGCGTGCGGCGGCGCGCGATAGGTTGACGCTGGCGCGCCACCGGCGCGGCCGATGCGTCCGCAACGCTCAGGCCATCACTTCGGTCGAAGCAAACCCGTCGCGCGGCACAATCGTGGTGTGAGCGAAGCCGGCCGGCCCCACCAGCTCGGCATCCGGAACGAAACTCCTCACCGGCTTGCTCTTTTCGACCGCGACGACCTGTGCCGACTTCACGGGCGGCACCGGCTCGGTCATGCGCCGCAGTGGCGGCACCGCCGCTTTGCGTGATTCGATTTCGGTCTGCAACTGCGCGATCTGCCGCCGCGCCTGGTTCGCGTGCTCGGCGGCGGTATTGCGCACGACCTTCACCTGCTGGCGCAGCGCACCGATCTTGCGGTTGTGGAACCAGGCACTTGCGAACCAGCCGCACGCGAGCAGCGCGGCGGCGCAAACCGACCATAGGGCGTTGAGCATCATGGCGTGCGACTCCGTCGCGACCGGGGGGCCGCCTAAAAGCCATCATCGGCAGTTCCACCGGATGACTTGAGCCGGCTCGCCGCCTCCCCACCGTCTCCTTGCTGGCTACCCGCACTGGGGCGGCCCCTCAGCCCCGCCCCCAGCACCACAGCGCGAACGCCAAACCGGCGACGTAGAGCGTGCCGAAAATCTGCTTGTTGTAGCGCGCGAGCCACTCGGGCAGATAGATATCGAAGTTGGCGCGTCGGTCGTCCGTGTAGCGCCCGGCCACCGCCGTCAGGGGGCAGGCCCACTGGTTGAACGCGAGGATCGCTACCTCGAAGATGACGATCGCGGCGAGCCAGGCCGCGAGGCGAAACTCACCAATCCATGCTGCCCATGGCGTCGCCACGATGCACGCGACGAAGAAGGCCCAGGCCATTGTGTGCAGCAGCTTGACTGCGATCAGCGGGCCCGGATGCGGGCCTACGGAAGGGAGATTTCGCACGGCGTCGGGATAGGGCAGGCGGCGATGGGCACGACATCCCTGGATGGCGGCGCGTGGCACGGGCAGGCCGGCCGCGGCTCACTCCTTCGCTGGCGCGATGTCCTTGAACATGTGGATGTTGGTCGGGCGATAGCCGAGTTTTGCGTACAGCGCCTGCGCACTGCGGTTGTGGCCGAAGACATGCAGCGCGATACCTTCGAGCTTGAGCTCCCGGACCTCTGCTTCGAGAGCGGCAAAGGCGCGCGTCGCATGTCCCTTGCGTTGATGTTCGGGACGGATCGCGACGTCATAGACGTAGGCGACCTTGCTGCCACCGCGCTCCTGCTCGGCGATCCAGAGGTGACCGACCGCCTCGTCTGTGGCCGGATCGCGCAGCGTGTACAGGTGGTTGCCAGGCGTCGCCAAGCCCTGCGGCAGAAGCTCGGCGAATTCCTTGCGCGACAACTCGATCGCTTCTTCCT
>JBDTSN010000473.1:0-2848 GCA_039931145.1 Burkholderiales bacterium
TCGTCGCGTCGGGCATCAGGCCCTTGCCCTGCGTGCCGCGGATCAGCTGACACAGATTCGTCTTGCGTGACAGGCAGAATTTGCATTGCCTGCACTCCGGCGTGTAGAGCGGAATGACGTGGTCATCCTTCTTCAGCGTCGTGACGCCGGGGCCGGTCTCGACGACGATGCCCGCACCCTCGTGCCCGAGGATCGCCGGGAACAGCCCCTCCGGATCGGCGCCCGACAAGGTGTAGTAGTCGGTGTGGCAGATGCCGGTCGCCTTTACCTCGATCAGCACCTCGCCGGCACGCGGCCCTTCGAGATCAACAGTTTCTATCGTCAACGGAGCACCTGCTTTCCAGGCGACGGCTGCTTTCGTTTTCATGATTTCCTCGGCTCGGGTTGTCGAATGGCACGTGAATGCGGAAGCATCTCCGGGCCACGATACACGCTTCGCGCGGTTTGCATCCGACAGGCGGCTTCGAATTTCAACCCGGCGGCATGGACTCATGCAGCATGCGCCGAAGAGTCGTGTGTGCCGGGTGGCTTGTAGCGCGTGAGTTCGAGCCGACGTCGATCATCGTTCATCCCTCGGCAGGCGGATTCGGCGCGTCGCGAAGCTGCGGCGGCACCAGCGCCACATTGGACGTCCTCTCACGGAACAAACTTAACGACGACCGATTTCATTACGAAACGTAGTGCTCCTTTGCGAACGCCTGCCCCGCGCGCGGGGTTGGGAGGCTGATTAGCAACGTGCCTCAGCAGCCACTCGACCGCATCTTCACTCCTTCCCCCGCTGGGGGAAGGCCGGGATGGGGGCCGGTTCAGAGCGGTGGCGACGAGTGCGGCGGCGCCAGCCCCCACCCCAACCCTCCCCCAGCGAGGCAGGGGGCATTCAGTGTGCATGCTGAGCTTCATTGCTAATCAGGTCGGACGTTGAGCGGGCGGGTTCTTCGGGGAAGATCGGCCGCGTCGCATTCAGCACGACAAGAATGCTGCTCGCCGTCATCGCCAGCGTGGCCAACAGGGGGTTGAGCTGACCCGTCATCGCCAGCGGTATGGCGACCGCGTTGTAGGCCAGCGCCCAGGCGAGGCTTTGCCGGATGCGCCGCCGGGTCGCGGCAAGCAGTTCGAAGGCATCGAAAATGCGATCCAGCCGGTTGCCCGGGATCACCATGTCGGCCGACTGCGCGGCCAGCGCGGTGGGGGCGCCGAATGCGATCGAGAGATCAGCCGCGGCCAACGCCGGCGCGTCGTTGCTGCCGTCGCCGATCATGGCGACCGTGCCGGTGGCCCTCAGCCCGCGGATGACCGCTGCCTTCGCCTCGGGCGGAACGCCTGCGTGAACTTCATCGACGCCCGCCTCGTATCCGCCCGGATTCTCCGCTCCGGTCAGCAGAACGACCCGGCTGTCAAGGCGCAGCCGCTCGACAACGTGCTCCCATTGCGGCCGTGCCTGATCGCGGGTAACGATGGCACCGTGCGCGCAGCCTTCCCAGCCGACATAGGAGACGACGCTCTCTCGCGGCGCACGCTGCCCGACCTGCGCCGCCAGGGCTTCAGGAACCTGCCATCCGAGCACGTTGAACAGCGCCTTGCTGCCGACAGCCACGCGCAGATTGCCGACGCTCGCCAGCGCGCCTTTGCCGGGATGGACTTCGATGTCGCCCCTTGCCGTCCTATGCGCATCCAGCCGCGCGATCGCTTTGGCAACCGGATGAACCGAAAGCCGCTCGACGGCCGCGGCGCGCGAAGCAACCTCAGGCGCCCCGATCACCTCGACGACTTCCATGAGCCCGGTGGACAAGGTGCCGGTCTTGTCGATCGCGACGACATCGACGTGCGGCGACTTCTCGAACAGATCGGCACTGGTGACGATGATGCCGCGGCGCAGCGCCGAGCTGATGGCTGCCGCCGTCGTCAGCGGCACCGCCAGCCCGAACGTACAGGGGCACGAAACAATCAATGTTGTGAGCGCCGCCAGCAGCGCCTTTTCGACGCCCGCACCGGTGGCGAAGTAAACGAGCCCGATGCCGACGGCCAAAATCAGCACAGCGGGGACAAAGAGGCGCGCGATCCGGTCCACCCGGCCAGGGACACCGGCCGTCGTGCTCTGGGTGTTCCAAAGAACCTGTGCCAGATCGGCGATCCGGCTTCCGACCTGCGCGCCGGTCTCGATTTCGAAGCTGCCTTCGAGAAGTACGCTGCCGCCGAGCACCTTGTCTCCCGGCCCGCGCGACACCGGGAAAGGCTCGCCTGTCATGAGCGATTCATCAACCGCCCCCGCGCCGCGCACGACCGTGCCATCGACCGGAACCGCGTCTCCGGCCCGAATGAAGACCCGATCGCCGGGCTCGATTTCATCAATCGGGACGATCCGGCCTTCTCCATCACGCGTCACGGTTGCCTGCGACGAGCAGGCCTGCATGATGGCGTTGAGTTCACGCGTTGCGCGACGCCTTGCGTTGCGCTCGAGGAAGCGCCCGATCGACACCACGGCGACGAGCGTTCCCGCCACCTCGAAGTACAGGTCGAGCGGGGCACGAAACAACTGAACGACGCTGTAGCCGTAGGTCGAGAGAATGGCGAGCGCGAGCAGGCTATCCATGTTGAGCATGCGCACGCGCAGGCCAATCCATGCACCGCGCAAGATCGGAAGGCCGACGTAGAAGACAAGAATCGAGCTAAGAACGAACAGCGCCTTCGGTGTCACGTCGAAGGCGACCCATCGCATCGCATCGAAATCGGCCGCAACGGCCAGACCGGCATGGATCGGATAGATGAAGAGCATGCTCAACATCATCACGAAAGCGGCCAGGCAGCCGCCGGTCAGGACCCGCAGCAGATCCTGGCGCTCGTCGTACTC
>JBDTSN010000474.1:0-2833 GCA_039931145.1 Burkholderiales bacterium
GCGCTCTACAGCAAAGCGACTTCCAGGTCGACTGGGTCGATGATGGGCGCATGGTTCGGCGCAGTCTCAAAGCGACGCGATATGACGCGCTGATCCTTGACCTGGGGCTTCCGGGCCTGGGCGGGCACGATGTGCTGGCCGGTTTGCGCGAGGCCGACGAACGCCTCCCGGTGTTGATCCTGACCGCACGCGATTCGCTGATCGAGCGGGTCAGCAGCCTGCGCGAAGGGGCGGACGACTTCCTCGCCAAGCCGTTCGAACTGGAGGAACTGGAGGCGCGTCTGATGGCACTCATCCGGCGCGCACGCGGTAGCGACCATCCCCGCTTCGCCTGCGGGCCGCTGGCCTACGACGCGGCCGCCAAGCAGTTCACGCTCAACCATGAAGCGCTCGCCCTGACGCCGCGGGAGCATGCCGTATTGCGCACCTTGATCCAGCGCAGCGGTGAGCCGATGTCGAAGCAGGAGATTCTCGACCGCGTCTTCTCCGACGAGCAGGACGTGAATCCCGAGGCGATCGAGGTTCTGGTGCATCGGCTGCGCAAGCGACTCGCCAACAGCCCCATTCGGATCGCGACCTTGCGCGGTCTGGGCTATGTGCTGGAGTGCAGTGCTTGAACCTGGCGGCACTGCATCGGCTGAGTCTGCGGCGAACCTTGCTGCTGGTGCTGTTCCCGGGCCTGCTGCTGGTCGTTGGTGGCGAGCTTGCACTGACCTGGCGCGCATCGGTCGATGCGGCGAATGCCGCCTACGACCGCTCGCTGCTTGGCGCGATCAAGTCCATCGATGCCAATATCTCCACGGCCAGCGGTGGCCTCGGCGTCGAGCTGCCGTAC
Source organism: Burkholderiales bacterium (assembly GCA_039931145.1). GTDB lineage: Bacteria > Pseudomonadota > Gammaproteobacteria > Burkholderiales > Burkholderiaceae_C > CAIKUF01. The sequence goes on from JBDTSN010000474.1 coordinate 836, forward strand.
GTCATGCTCGAGTTCTTCCAGCTGACCGCCAACGGCCAAGTCTTCTACCGGGTGGCCACGGAAGGCAAGCTGGTCGAAGTCGGCAACGCCGACCTGCCCGCGCCGACCAAGCCGTTGGTCACCGGACAGCCGCAGTTCGGCGACGCCATCTACTTCGGCGTGCCGGTGCGCATCGGTTCGTACGCACGCCTGCTCGACCGGCCGCTTGCGGGTCAAGTTGGCCCCCAGCGAGTCATCATCCAGGTCGCCGAGACACTCGAGTCGCGCACCGAATTCACCCGCGCACTGGTGCGACAGTCGGTCGAGCGGGACCTGCTGCTCGTGCTCGCCGCGACCCTCATGCTGGTGCTGGCGGTCGCCTGGGCCCTGCGGCCGCTGGCGCGTTTGCGCGACGAGGTCGCGGCCCGATCGGCCCAGGATCTGACGCCGATTGCGGCGCCCGACATTCCGGCAGACGTACAACCGCTCGTCGAGGCCATCAACCGGCACGTCGAACGCAACCGCCGCCAAGCCGAGGCGCGAAGGCGTTTTGTCGATGACGCCTCGCACCAGCTGCGCACGCCGCTCGCCACGTTGACCACGCAGGTCGGTTTTGCACTGCGTGAGACAGAGCCGGCCGGACAGCATGGCGCCCTGTTGGCAATCAGATCGCAGCTCGAGGAGGCCACGCGTCAGACCAATCAGATGCTGGCACTGGCGCGCGCCGACAGCGCATCGATCGAAGCGCAGCCGATCGAGGCAGGCGCGCTTGCCGAGGAAGTGACCCGCAAGTGGTGGAGCGACGCACGGGACCGCGGCGTCGATCTGGGTCTGGAGCGCAGCGACGAACCGTGGTGGGTTCTGGCGCACGCCGGCCTGCTGACGGAAGCCTTGTCCAACCTCATCCACAACGCGATCCGCTACACGCCGCGAGGCGGTCAGGTCACGGTGCAGGTATCGCGGGTCAATTCGCTCGTGTCGATCGCGGTGGTTGACGATGGGCCCGGCATTCCGGCCGCCGAGCTCGGCCGCGCGGGCGAGCGATTCTTTCGTGGCAGCAACGTCAAGCAGCCCGGCACCGGGCTCGGGCTCGCGATCGTGCGATCGATCGTCGAACGGCTGGGCGGTAGCCTGCTGCTCGCGGAGGGGCCGCAGGGTCGCGGCCTGGCAGCGACGCTGTTGCTGCCATCGTCCGCCGACTTGCCCGTTACCTAGGGTTATCCCGAATGTTTTGCTGGTTTTCCTGAAAGGCGCTTGAAAGTAGTGCACCGATAGAGTGCCTCCATCCCCGGCGCCTGCAAAGTGTTCGGGTCCGACCCCAAACCGATGGAGACAACCCGATGAACTGCAAGACTCCCCTGCTTTCCCTGGTCCTGGCCTGCGCCGCGACGCTTGCCACAGCGGGCCCGCTCGACAAGACCGAATGCATCGCTCCGGCCAAACCGGGCGGCGGCTTCGACCTCACCTGCAAGTTGGCGCAATCGGCGCTGATGGAAGGCAAATACATCGCCGACCCGATGCGCATCACCTACATGCCGGGCGGCATCGGCGCGGTGGCCTACAACGCCATCGTCGCGCAGCGGCCGGACGAGAACAACACCATCGTCGCCTTCTCCGGCGGCTCGCTGCTGAACCTGGCGCAAGGCAAGTTCGGCCGCTACAACGAGAACGACGTGAGATGGCTCGCCGCGATCGGCGCCGACTACGGCGCGATCATCGTTGCCGACTCGTCGCCTTTCAAGTCGCTGAAGGATGTGATCGCCGCAGTCAAGGCCGACCCGACCAAGGTCGTCTTCGGCGCCGGCGGCACGGTCGGCAGCCAAGACTGGATGAAGGCCGCGCTCACCGCCAAAGCCGCTGGGCTGAACCCGAAGGCGATGCGTTTCGTGGCCTTCGAAGGCGGTGGCGAAGCGATCACCGCGTTGCAGGGTGGGCACGTGCAGGTCTATTCGGGCGACGCCTCTGAAGCGCAGCAGCAGATCAAGGCCGGCTCGAAGATCCGCGTGCTGGCGGTGATGT
>JBDTSN010000475.1:0-2825 GCA_039931145.1 Burkholderiales bacterium
GTCTCGTTTGGTCAGCAGGCCTTCGTTGGCATTGCTGCCTACGCCACTGCGGCGTTGACGACGATGGCGGGCTGGTCGCCGTGGGGCGGCCTCGCGGCGAGCCTCGTGCTCGTCGCACTTTCTGCGCTACTGATCGGTGCCGTGACACTGCGACTTTCGGGGCACTACCTGACGATCGCGACCATCGCCTGGGGCATCGCTATCTACCACCTGTTCGGCAACCTGCCGATGCTCGGTCAGTACGGCGGCATCGACAACGTGCCGCCAGTGTCGATTGCGAGCTTCGACTTCGATACCGGCCGCAAGTCCTACTACCTGATCTGGTGCTTCGCACTCGTCATGCTCGTCGCGGCGCGCAACCTGCTCGACTCGCGTCCTGGTCGTGCGATACGTGCGCTGCGCTTTCGCGGCGTGATGGCCGAGAGTTGCGGCGTCAATACCTCGACGCTGAAGCTCGTCGTCTTCGTCTACGCCGCGCTGCTGGCCGCCTTCTCGGGCTGGCTGTACGCGCACTTCCTGCGTTTCGTCAGCCCGCATGCGTTCGGCGTCAACGCCGGCATCGACTATCTCTTCATGGCCGTCATCGGCGGCGCGAGCCAGGTCTGGGGGGCCGTCGTCGGCTCGTCGGTCATGACGATCCTGAAAGAATGGCTGTCCGACCTGCTGCCGACGCTCTTCTCGCACACCGGCAACTACGAGACGATTGTCTTCGGCGTGCTGATGCTCGTCTTGCTGCAACGCGCACGCGAGGGGCTGCTGCCCGCCTTCACGCGCTGGATGCCTCACAGCGAGAAGGCGCCGCCGCCCGACGCGCCCGCGCTTGAGCGTCGCGCGCGCCCCGCGGCGGGCGCCACGCTGTTCGAGGTGAGCGGCCTGACCAAGCGCTTCGGCGGTCTCGTCGCCGTCAACGACATCGGCTTCACGATGCGCTCGGGCGAGATCCTCGGCCTGATCGGGCCGAACGGCGCGGGCAAGAGCACGCTCTTCAATCTGGTCAGCGGCACGCTCGCGGCGGATGGCGGCAGCGTGCGGCTGGCGGGTGAGCGCATCGACGGCAAGCCGTCGCGCGCCATCGCGCGCCGCGGCCTCGCGCGCAGCTTCCAGCACGTGAACCTCGTGTCACGCATGTCGGTGCTCGAAAACGTCGCCATGGGTGCCTATCTGCGTGGGCGACGCGGCACGCTGTCGGCAATGCTGCGTACCGATCGTGGCGAAGAAGGGCGCCTGCTCGCCGAAGCGGCGCGCCAGATCGATCGCGTCGGCCTCGGTGCGCACCTGCACGACGCCGCCGGCAGCCTGCCGCTCGGCCGCCAGCGCATCGTCGAGATCGCGCGTGCGCTCGCCGCCGACCCGGTGCTGCTGCTGCTCGACGAACCCGCCGCCGGCCTGCGCTACGCCGAGAAGCAGGAGCTCGCCGAACTGCTGCGCAGCCTGCGCGCCGAGGGTCTGAGCATCCTGCTCGTCGAGCACGACATGGACTTTGTCATGGGTCTTGTCGATCGCCTCGTCGTGATGGACTTCGGCGAAAAGCTCGCCGAGGGCCTGCCGGCGCAGATCCAGGCCGACCCGGCGGTGATCGAGGCCTACTTGGGCGGAATCGAATGAGCGCCGCGCCGGATACGACGACCGCACCGCTGCTCGAAGTGCGCGACCTGCACGTCGCCTACGGCAAGGTCGAGGCGGTGCACGGCGTGAGCCTGCGCGTCGAAGCGGGCTCGATCGTCACCGTGATCGGCCCGAACGGCGCGGGCAAGACGACGCTGCTCGCCGCGCTGATGGGCCTGTTGCCGTGCAGTGGCACGGTGCGCTATGCGGGCGACGACCTGATGGTGCAGCCGGTCGAGGCGCGCGTCGCCGCCGGGCTCACGCTTGTGCCCGAGCGGCGCGAGTTGTTCGGCGAGCTCTCGGTCGAGGACAACCTGCGCCTGGGAGCGTTTCAGCGCGCGCGGCGCGGTGAGCGCGGGCTGGCGGGTGATCTGAAGGGCATCTACGAGCGCTTTCCGCGTTTGCAGGAACGACGCAAGCAGTACGCCGCGACGCTCTCGGGCGGCGAGCGCCAGATGCTCGCAATTGGCCGCGCGCTGATGGCCAAGCCGCGATTGTTGATGCTCGACGAACCGAGCCTCGGCCTCGCGCCGCGCATCGTGCGCGACATCCTGCACATCGTCGCCGACCTGCGCACGACGGGCGTTGCGATCCTGCTCGTCGAGCAGAACGCGCGTGCCGCGCTGCAGATCGCTGACCGAGGCTACGTGCTCGAAACGGGCGAACTCGCGCTCGAAGGCAGCGCCGCCGAACTTTCGGGGAACCCGCGCGTGATCGAGTCCTACCTCGGTTTCGGAGGCAAATCGTGAGCGGGCCAATGCACGCGAATGCGCTGCCAGGCGCGCACGAGAGCGTCGTCGCAATGCTCGCCGCGGCAGCTGCCGAAGCGCCGCACGCCGAAGCGCTCGTTTTCGGCGAACGCCGGCTCGACTATGCGGGCTACCTCGCGTGTGTCTCTGGCTTCGCGCGCGAGCTCGAAGCGCTTGGCGCACGCGGCGAACGCGTCGCGACGCTGATCGGCAATTCGATCGACGCCTGTATTGCGATGTTCGGTGCACTTGCGGCCGGCGCGCAACTCGTCCCGCTCAACACGCTGCTCACCACGCATGAGCTGGAGCCGATTCTGCTCGATGCGGCGCCGCGCGTGCTCGTCGTCGATGCGGCGCTGCGCTCGCACGTCGATGCGGCAGCGCGCGCTGCGGGCATCGCGCACATCATCGAAGTCGGCGCCGGCGGTCGCCATCTCGACACCTGGCCCGAAGGCGATGCGGCGCTGCCGG
>JBDTSN010000476.1:0-2821 GCA_039931145.1 Burkholderiales bacterium
TGATCTATTCGGCCGACATGGGCATGCGCAAGGTGGCCGGCATCAAGCTCGACCCGGCCACGGGCGACCTGAAAACTATGTGGGTTCTCGACAACACGACCACGACCTTCCAGCCTCTGATCGGCCCGAAGGACAAGCGCGTGCTGATGCTGACCAACATGAAGCAGAACGTCGAGAAGGAGCCGATCAAGCTGGCGCTCTTTACCGAAAACTACAAGGAACAGCTGACCTGGCGCGACGCGGCCACCGGCAAGATCATTGCAGAGACCGACTTCTTCGAGCCGCTGACGATCAACTCGCTGACGCCGCCGGGCTTTGGTGGGCGGGTGTACTTCCCGAGCGCGGTCGCGAAGAGCTTCTACACGATGCAGGTCATGCCGAAGGCGGCCCCGGCGGCCCGGTAGCTTGCCTGGCAAGCCATGCTCGACGGCTTCATGCACATGACTCGACATCCCCCATCCCCGCGTACGGAGGCGAAATGAGCCAACGGATTGCCATCGCTATCGTGCCGCTGATCGTCGCGGCGTTGAGCGCGCCAGCGTGCGCCGAACTGAGCGCGGAGGAACTCGCGAAGATCGCGCAGAACCCGGTCGGCGCGATGGTTTCCTGAACGAACGGAACGCCCGATGAAAATCTCCAGCATCTTCAAGTTGCTCCTCCTCGTCGTCGTGGCATTGCTCGGCTATGCCACCTATCGCGTGGCCGCGCCGATCATCGGCGGCAAGGTCGAGCAACAGGTGGCGAAGGTGGGACTCACCGCGAACGAGATCGCCGCGCACGGCCCGCTGCCGGGCGAGGTCGATCTGTACGCGAAGGAACTGGACTGCCAGCGCAAGTTGCCCACACCGGGCTACTTCTCGTCGCTCAACGGCGCGGAGATTTCCGACAGCGAGCGCAGCGGCCTGTACCCCTGCGCCAGCTTCACGGGCGCCTTCGACCAGCCGAACCAGGTCTTCGCCTGGCGCAGCGCCGACGACTATCCCGGGATCTCGTACATGAACAACCGCCAGCCGGGCGAGCTGTACATCGTCGGCGGCGAGTACCCGACGCTCGATGACCCGAATATGGTGGGACCGTACGTCGCCAAGGCCGACGCGACCACCGGCCGGCAGATCTGGCGCACCTACCTCGACAATCTGAACGTCTCGGGCCGCTGGATCGGCAACGCCAACCTGAACATCCTCCCGAACGGCAACATCGCCTTTGCCTGGTCGAACCGCATCGTGCTCATCGACGGCGACAGCGGGCTGATCCTGAAGCGCAACACCTTGCCCAGCGGCGCCGCGCCTGCCGCCGATGTCAACTTCAAGCACCTGACGATCGCGCCCGACGGCACGCTGATCCTGAAGGACCAGACACGCCCGCTGGGCTGCAAGCTGCAGGGCACGGTCGCGATCATCAAGTGCGGTGCTGAGGGCATGAAGCAGCCGCACTCGCAGCTGGTGGCAGTGAATCCCGACACTCTCGAGGTGCTGCACGACATCGAGTTGCCTGAGCCCGCCACGTCGCCGCACATCGTCACGACTTTCGAAGGCCGCATCGCGATCTACATTGCGATGGACACGATGGTGCAGCGTGCCTTCTGGGACCCGGCGACGAAGCAACTCTCGCTGGACGCCAACTGGATCATCCGGCCGATGGAAAAGGGTCAGTCGGCAGCGACCGCGCCGACCATCCTCGGCGACCGGGTCGCGGTCGTGACCAACGGCATCGGCAGCAACACCATCGCGTCGAGCCTCGTCGTCGCGAGCCAGAAGGACGCGAAAGACGTGAAGATCGTTTTCCCCTTCGGCAAGGAACTGAAGAAGGGCGAGTGGAGCTTCGCGATGCCCAAGCCCGGTGGCGATCCCGAGAACCACATGCTCTACATCGCCGACATGGGCATGCGCAAGGTGGGTGGTGTGAAGGTTGATCCGGCGAGCGGCAAGCTCGACGTGGCCTTCGTCATCGACGTCACCACCACCGGCTTCCAGCCGCTGATCGGCCCGAAGGACAAGCGCGTCCTGATGCTCACCAACATGAAGGGCGACGTGTCGGTGGAGCCGGTGAAGCTCGTCTTCTTCACGCAGAACTACACCGAGCAAGTCACCTGGCGCGACGCCGCCACCGGCAAGCTGCTGGCCGAGAGCGACTACTTCGAACCAATGCCCGGCAACGGGCTCATCGTGCCCACCTTCGGCGGCCGGGTGTTCTACCCGACGGCAGCGGGCAAGGGCTTCTACGTCATGCAGGTCGTGCCGAAGGCGGCGGGCAAGTAGGCCTGCACTTGGACCATCGATCGACCAGGACGAACACCCAACTCAACTGGACACGCCATGAGACATACCCTCGCATCGACCTCCGCCGCGGCCCTGCTCGGTTTCGCGCTAGCCGCCGCGACCTCGACAGCCGCACAAGCGCAAACCTCGCCCTCAACTTGGCAGTGGGAAGCGGCCGGCTACGGCTGGTTCCCCGCCATCCGCAGCACGACCGACTACCCCTCCGGCGGCAGCGGTCCGACGATGAACATCTCGTCGCAGGACGTGATCGATGCACTGAAGTTCGCCGCGATGGGCAACTTCGGCGGCAAGCTCGGCAAGTGGGGCTTCTGGACTGATTTCATCTACGGCGACTTCGGCGGCTCGCAGCACGGCTCGCGCGATTTCATGCTCGACGGACAACCGGTGCCGGCCAGCATCGACGGTAATTTCAGCCTCGACATCAAGACGACTGTCGTGACGCTGGCCGGCACCTACGAGCTTGCGAAGACACAGGAATACACGGCAGACCTGCTGGGCGGCGCGCGCGGCATGTACGTGAAGGAGACGCTCAACTGGACGCT
>JBDTSN010000477.1:0-2821 GCA_039931145.1 Burkholderiales bacterium
GCTCGAGCGCCTCGATGCCGCTGAGGCTGGGCATGCCGATGTCGCTGACGATCACGTCCGGGCGCAGGCGCAGCGCCGCTTCGACCAGGGCGAGCCCGTCCTCGACGATCCCGACGAGCTCGAACTCGTCCGCCAGCAGGCTGCGCACGCCGTCGGCGAACATGCGATGGTCGTCCGCCAGCAGCACGCGCGGGCGCGGCATCATGCTGGCACTCCCGCAAAGGGCACCCAGGCCACGATCGATGTGCCCTGCCCCGCAAGACTGCGCACCTGCAAGCGGCCGCCGAGCTGGCGCACCCGCTCGCGCATGCTGGCGTGGCCCAATCCGACCCTGGCGCGCGGCGCGCTGGCATCGAAGCCGACGCCGTCGTCCACAACGCTCAACTGCAGGCCGCCGTCCTTCGTCAGCATCGACACGCGCACCGTCTTCGCGTGCGCATGGCGGGCGATGTTGCGCAACGCCTCCTGCGCGATGCGGTAGGTGCACAAGGCGACGTCGCCCGGCAGCTTGTCGGGGACCCCTTCGACATTGAGCGCGACATCGAGCTGCTGGCCGGAAGCGATGCGGTCGCATTCCGCGCGCAGCGCATCGGGCAGCCCCAAGTCGTCGAGCACCGTGGGGTGCAGCCGGTAGGAAAAGCCGTGCACGTCCTCGCTCAGCCGCGCCAGCTCGGACTGGATCGACAAAGCGTCGCCCGCCACTGCGTTGCCTGGGGTCGTCCGTGCGACATCGATCGCGAGCCGTGCCAGCCGCGGCGTGATGTCGTCGTGCAGCTCGCGCGCAAGGTGGCGGCGCTCGTCTTCGTGCGCGGTGAGGATGCGTCCGCTGAGCGATAGCGCTTCGCGTTCGGCCCGGCGCCGGTGCGCGCGTTGCAACAGCAGACCTGCGAGGAGTGCGGACTGCAAGAGCAACACGGCGAGTGTGGCGACTACGGTCCACTTGTATTGCTGCCACAGGCTGGGCTCGCGGAAGTCCACCTTGCTGCCCGCGGGCAGTCTGCGCTCGGGAATGCGCCAACGCTGCAACTCCCGCCAGTCGTACTCCGGCGTGGCGAGTTCGACCACCGGCGAATGAAGCGCTGCGCCCACCTCGCCAGAAAGAATGGCGTGCGCGACCTTGGCCACGCGCGTAGCAACCACCTGCTCCGACAACAGCGGCCCGCCGACGATGCCCTTGCCGAGCTGGCTCGTGAAGAGGCCGAAGATCGGCGCGTTGGCGAGGGCGTGCAATCGAGCGAGCACGTGGTCCTGGTGGCGCGAGACGCCGGCACCGTCGACGTACATCTCGGCGAACAGAATCGCCGAATCGGGCGGCAGGCTGGCGGCGCGCTGTTCGACAGCCTGAAGCGAGAGTTCATTCCAGATCTCGAGCTTCGCACCGATGGCGTAGGACTTCTCCTCTTCGCGCACCGTTGCGACCCAGAAGCGCTCGAACGGCGAGTCGCCGATGACGACGACGATGCGCTTCGTGTCGGGCAGCACCTCCATGATGTGGGCAAAGACGCGCTTCAGGTCGAGCGACATCGTGCTGCTGCCGTCGCTGGGCCCGAGCGGAACGGCGCGCATGATCCGCTGCTCCGCCGCGCCGATCAGCATCGGCACCGTCGGGAACAGGCGCGCGCGGTTCTGGGCATAGAAGCTCGTCGCCGGCGGGCCGACGAGGACGACGAGGTCCAGTGGCCGATCGGCGAAGCGGTCCCGCAGAAAGCGCACGTAGGCCTCGGTATCGGCGGCCGGGTCGAATCGCGCGCCGTCCAGCGAGACCTCGAAAAACGCGATCGGCGTTGCGTTGTCTTGCGCCAATTCCGAGCGAAAGTCCGATGTGAAGATGTCGTAGCCCGCGTTCGCTCCGCTGAACGAGTTGATGATCAGCACCCGAGTCAGCGGTTCGCCGGCCGCCATTGAGACGGAAACAAGACCGAGTGCGAGACACGCTCCAAGAAGCACGCCATACAGCGCGCGCAGCGCCGAACGCGCAAGCGCGGTGGTGAGCGACCGCGCGGATGCGGCGCCCGGCGTGTTGCGGCCGAGCGGGTTCGATGCCTCGTCTGCTTCTTCGTGCATGGGTCCCGTTCGAGTTACCGACGATCGTAAGGGTCAATTGCGTGGCGCCGCAATCCGCGTTTGTCGGGAACCTGCCGCCAGACGGATGCGGTCGCCGGCACTCGCGCCGCGCCGGGCTTCGAGACAATCGCACGACAAACTACAACCCCGCAGCACCCGACGAGCGGGCGGATCGATCCCTAGCCGATTGACGTGGCACTCTGCGGCCTGTCAAACCGCGGCGGCAGAACCCGATCCCACGCGTCGACGGCTCAATCCATACGAAGCCGGCTGAGCGCCCGAGCATCACAACGTTGCAGTGCCTGGATCAGCCGGTGCGTTCGGCGCGAGCGGCGATCGACACTGTCGCCGTAGTCGGCGACGCGGTCGATGACCGGCGCCGCGCCGCGTGCAACAGTCGATGACGCGGGGATTAGGATTGCCGACTGGTGCCCGAACAGGAATCCGGAATCTTTCATGAACCGCCCCTCCACCACTGCGCTCGATCCCGGCGCTCTGCCAGCCGCCTCGCGGTCCACAGGCGCGACCGTAGCGGTCAAACCAGTGGCGCTCGGTATCCTCGGGGCGCTCAGCGCTTCGCACCTGATCAACGACATGATGCAGTCGCTGATCCTGGCGCTCTACCCTGTGCTCAAGGGCACGTTCGCACTGTCCTTTACGCAGATCGGGCTCATCACACTCACTTTTCAGCTCACCGCGTCCTTATTCCAGCCCTTGATCGGGCTCTATACCGATCGGCGGCCGATGCCGTATTCGC
>JBDTSN010000478.1:0-2817 GCA_039931145.1 Burkholderiales bacterium
CCTGGGCTTCGAGCCCGGCGCGCGGATCGCGATCCTGTCAAAGAACTGCGCCTGGTGGCTGATGAGCGACTTGGCGATCTGGATGGCGGGCTATGTGTCGGTGCCGCTGTACCCGACGCTTGCGGCCGACACGGTGCGCCAGATCCTGACGCACAGCGAATCGCGCGCCTGCTTTGTCGGCAAGCTCGACGACTGGGAGCTGATGAAGCCGGGCATGCCCGACGACATGCCGTGCATCAGCTATGCACTGTCGCCGAAGACCGACTACCCGTGCTGGGACGACATCGTCAAGCGCAGCGCGCCGCTCGCCGGCAACCCGATGCGCGCCGCCGACGAGCTGTGCTCGCTGATGTACACCTCGGGCACGACCGGCCAGCCGAAGGGGGTGATGCACAGCTTTGGCACCTTCGCCTGGTCGATCACGCATGCGCTGATGCGCATCGACATCGGGGCTACCGATCGCCTGTTCTCGTACCTGCCGCTCGCGCACGTCGCCGAGCGCATGATCGTCGAGCACAGCTGGCTGGCGAAGAATCCGCAGGTCTTCTTTGCCGAATCGCTCGACACCTTCGCCGCCGATCTGCAGCGTGCGCGGCCGACGGTGTTCTTCTCGGTGCCGCGGCTGTGGGTCAAGTTCCAGCAGGGCGTGCACGCGAAGATGCCGCCCGAAAAGCTCAAACGGCTGCTCGGCCTGCCGATCATCGGCGGCCTGGTGCGCAAGAAAGTGCTCAAAGCGCTCGGCCTGGATGCCTGCCGCTTCGCTGCCGGCGGCGCGGCGCCGATGCCGCCGGAGTTGCTGAAGTGGTATTCGCGCCTCGGCCTCGACATCATCGAGGTCTACGGCATGACGGAAAACTGCGGCGTCTCGCATGCGACGCTGCCGGGCGATCCGCGGCCAGGCACGGTCGGCTTCCCCTACGACAGTGTCGAATCGCGCGTCGATCCAGCGAACGGCGAGATCCAGATGCGCAGCGAGGGCTTGATGCTCGGCTACTACAAGCAGCCTGAACTTACGCGCGAGACCTATACCGCCGACGGCTGGTTGAAGACGGGTGACAAGGGCGTGCTCGAGGCGGGCGGCGCGCTACGCATCACCGGCCGCGTGAAGGACCTGTTCAAGACGGACAAGGGCAAATACGTCGCGCCGGCGCCGATCGAGGACCGGCTCGTGATGCACGCCGCTGTCGAGGCCTGCGTCGTCACCGGTGCCAATCTTGGCCAGCCGCTGGGCATACTGATGCTCTCGCCCGACGCGGCGAAGAAGTCCCAGGACGCCGGTGGGCGCAGCGCGCTGGAAGCCGCGTTCGAGGCGCACCTGTTGGCAGTCAACGCGACGCTCGACCCGCACGAGCAACTCGGCTTTCTGGTCGCCGTCGCATCGCCGTGGACAGTGGAAAACGGCTTCGTCACGCCGACCATGAAGGTCAAGCGCAACCGGATCGAGGCGGTCTACGCGGCCTCCTACGACGGCTGGGTCGCGCAGCGCCGCAAAGTAATCTGGTACGCCGCGTGAGTTGGCGCGGCGCCTGATCGTGGCGCTGATCGCGCCGCCGCTGCTGGCGCGCGCTATGCAGCGACGGGTCAGGCGACCTCGTTCAGCGTACCGCCGGCGATGCCGCCCGTCGACGACGTGGCCGGCAAAGGCATTGGCGGCAGCGTCACGACGGGTGGAATCTGGCCCCTGGCGCCCTGGACCATGTCGGCGAACGCGACCTTGGCGGCGTCGACATCGCCCTGGTGCAGGGCCTTGCCAATCTGGGCGAACGGGCTGCCGCGTTCGAGCGTGGCACCCTCGGGTGCGTTCTTGATGACGGCGGCGTAAGCCGTCTTGGCGGCATCGACGTCGCCTGCGCGCAGCGACTTCGCGAGTGCTCCGAAGGCTTGGCCTTCGGCAGTGGGCGTGCGCATCGGCTGAGAAGTGATGGGCCTGGTGGCGCTGAGGTTGACGGAAAGGCTCATGATTGACTCCGACAATGTGAGTGGTTGGGCGTTGGAGTCTGAACCTCTGCGCGTACCACGGACTGCGGAAAAGACGGCAGTTCGGTGCTCATTTCGTCGCTCGCTACACAAACCTGACGGCGGTCAGGCCGCCCGAAATGGCGGCGCGCCGTGGATGGCGCGGTCGCCGTCGTCGGATTCGCGCTACCGCAACTCCTGTACGGTGCGGCCAACCGGGCTGGTCAGCCCTCGAAGAGGATCAGGTCCAGATCCGCGGCCTGCTGACGCAACGGAATCAACGCTTGGTAGGCCGGAGATTCATGCCAGCGCGTGGCGGCATCCAGGCTCGCAAAGCGCAGCACTACCGTGTCGGTGTGACAGTGCGCGCCGTCCCAGACAGCGCGGCGAATGCCGCGCAGCACCAACTCTCCACCCCACTCGACCAACGTCGCCGGCACGCTGCTGCGGTATTCGGCCCAGCGCTGCGCGTTCTTCACGCTGACGTGGCCGATCACGTATGCCGTCATGCTTGTACCTTCGCCAGTCAAGTGCACTAGATACCGAGATACCTTTGCAAGACGCTGGGATCGGCCTTGAGCGCTGCGGCCGGCCCTTCGTGCGCGATATGGCCGTTGTTGATGATGTAGACGCGGTGGGCGAGCGCCAACGCCGCTGCGATGTTCTGCTCGACCAGAATGATCGTCTGCCCCGCCTGCGCCAGGTCGCGGCAGGCGCGCACCAGTCCTTGCACGATGACCGGAGCCAAGCCTTCGAAGGGCTCGTCGAGCAGGATGATCTGCGGGTTGCGTACCAGCGCCCGCGCGATCGCCAACATCTGCTGCTCACCGCCGGACAGGTCGGTGCCGCGGCTCGTGCGCC
>JBDTSN010000479.1:0-2812 GCA_039931145.1 Burkholderiales bacterium
TACGCGATGCGCATCGCGCTCGATCAGGCGCACAACGCCGCGCTCGCTGGCGAGGTGCCGGTTGGCGCCGTCGTGATACGCGCGGGGCAGGTGATCGCGACCGGCTACAACCGGCCGATCACTGAGCACGACCCGACGGCGCACGCCGAGATCGTCGCCCTGCGTCACGCGGCGCATCTGCTCGGCAACTACCGGCTTCCCGAGTGCGAACTCTTCGTCACACTCGAGCCGTGCGCGATGTGTGCGATGGCGCTGCTGCATGCGCGCTTCAAGCGCGTCGTCTATGGCGCCGCCGACCCGAAGACCGGCGCCGCAGGTTCGGTGATCGATCTGTTCGCCAACGCGCAGCTGAACCACCATACCGAGCTGACGAATGGCGTGCTCGCGGACGACTGTGCCAAGGTGCTGCGCGAATTCTTTGCCGAGCGCCGCGAACAATATCGTCAGCGCCGTGGCGTATCGGCCTGTGCCGATGACGAACCCATTCCGGCCGGCGAGGCGATAGAGATCGATCCGCCCAAACCAGCATGACATCGCTCACCATCTTCTCGCCATCGGGTGTTATTGCCCAAGCCGCGCCACTGCGGCGCGCCGCGCGCCGGCTTGGCGCGCTTGGCTTCGACGTCGCGACGGACGCTTCGGCGCTTGCCAGACACCAGCGCTTTGCCGGCGATGACGACACGCGGCTTGCCGCGTTGCACCGCGTCGCAGCCGAGGCGCCTGATATCGCAATGGCGTCGCGCGGCGGCTACGGCCTGACGCGGCTGATCGACCGTATCGACTGGATGCTGCTTGCACGCAGCGTCGAACAGGGCACGCGCTGGGTCGGCCACAGCGACATGACGGTGCTGCAGCTCGGCTTGCTGGCGCACGCAAAAGCACGCAGTTGGGCCGGGCCGTTGGCGTGCTATGACTTCGGCCGCTTGGCCGAGGAACACGGCGAGAAACCGGTTGCCGACGCCGACGAGGTGACGCAGAGCTGCTTCGTCGAAGCGATGGATGGCTCGCTCGAGGCGATCGGCTTTCGCACCGAGCCGGGCTTCGACGGATTGCAGGCGCGCGGCACGCTCTGGGGCGGCAACCTGTGCATGCTCAGTTCATTGCTGGGGACGAAGCACTGGCCGAATGTCAAAGGCGGTGTGCTGTTTCTCGAGGACGTGAACGAGCATCCCTATCGCATCGAGCGCAGCCTGCTTCAGTTGCAACAGGCCGGCGTGCTCGACGCGCAGAAGGCCGTTCTGCTCGGCGCGTTCACCGAGTTCCGCAAGTCGCCGCTCGATCGCGGCTACACGCTGCGCAGCGCAATCGCCCATCTGCGCAGCGTCACGAAGACGCCGCTGCTGACAGGACTGCCCTTCGGCCACGTGCCGACCAAGGTCTGTCTGCCGGTCGGCGCGAAGGTGACGCTGCTCGTGCAGGGGCGCGACGCTCTCGTGGGGTGGTGATCTCGGCTGGGAGATCGGCGGGTGCGATCGGCGGTTGAGAGGCAGATGGCCTTATCATCGCGCCCTGCCTCGGGTCGTGCGGTCACAAGCCGGTGTCGGCCGGAGGCGGATTGATTTGGGCCTGCGCGTACCGTGCGGCTCCGGTTACGGTTGCCGCGCAAGCCTGCGGGGCCGGTCATGAAGGGAAGGGCCGCATGAACGGTCGTCGGGGACTCAGCACAGAGCGCAAGTGGACGAGGCCGACGGCGTGGCTCTTGGGCGTCGCCCTCGCGGGGCTCGCGATGCTCACCGGATGTGGCAACAACCCCTGGCCTGAGGGGTCTGAGAAGTCGAACACGATCCACTCGGCGATCCCGGAAAGCACGCCGCGCCACCTCGACCCGGTGGCGTCGTACTGGTCGAACGACACGCTCGTCACCTACCAGGTCTATGAGCCGCCCTACGGCTACCACTATCTGAAGCGACCGTTTGAGCTCGTGCCCAAGTCGGCCGCCGCGGTCGTCAATCCAATCTATCTCGACAAGGACGGCAATCGCCTGCCCGACGATGCGCCCGCCGAACTCGTTGCCGAGAGCGTCTATGACGTGCCGATCAAGAAGGGCATCCTGTTCGCGCCGCACCCGGCATTCGCGAAGGACGCGCAGGGCACGTATCTCTACCACGACATGAAGCCGGGAGAGCTAGGCAATCGGCGCTCGCCGATGGACTTCAAGCAGACCGGTACGCGCGAACTCGTCGCCGAAGATTTCGTCTATGCCCTGAAGCGCCAGGCGACGACGCGCATCACGACGCCGATCTACGGCATCTTCTCCGAGTACGTTCTGGGCCTCAAAGACTATGGCGCGCTGATCAAGGCGGAGGACAAGAAGCTGCGCGAAGGTCTGGATCCCGCAAGCCTCGACAAGCCCTTTCTCGACTTTCGCAAGTGGCCGCTGATCGGCGCGACCGCGCCCGAGAAAGACCTGCTGCGCCTGCGCATCAAAGGCAAGTATCCGCAGTGGAAATACTGGATGCAGATGACCTTCATGGCGCCTGTGCCGTGGGAGGCTGACGCCTTCTATGCGCAGCCCGGCATGGCCGAACGCGGTATGACGCTCGACAACTGGCCGGTCGGCACCGGCCCGTTCATGCTGACCGAATACCTCAAGGACCGGCGCATCGTGATGGAGCGCAATCCGAACTATCGCGGCGAGCCCTATCCCTGTGAAGGCGCGCCTGGAGACAAGGAGAAGGGCTTGCTCGACGATTGCGGCAAGCCGACGCCTTTCGTCGACAAGATCGTCGCGACGGTCGAGCGCGAGGCGACGCCACTGCGCAACAAGTTCCGCGACGGCTACTACGACCTCGAGGTCTTCGAGCGCACCGAC
>JBDTSN010000480.1:0-2811 GCA_039931145.1 Burkholderiales bacterium
CGGAAGTCGTGCCCCCACTGGCTGACGCAATGCGCCTCGTCGATCGCGATCAGGCTCAAGAGACCACGTTCGTGCAGCGCGTCAAGCTGCGCCAGGAAGCGCGACGTCGTGACACGTTCCGGTGCGGCGTAGAGCAGCACGAGGCGGCCGGACATCATCTCGCGCTCGACGCGTGCAGCCTCGCCTGCAGCAAGCGTCGAATTGAGGAACGCGGCGTGCACGCCGACCGCCTCAAGTGCGCCGACCTGGTCGTGCATCAGTGCGATCAGCGGGCTGACGACGAGCGTCACGCCACGCCCGGCGCGATGGCGCGCGATCGCAGGCACCTGATAGCACAGGCTCTTGCCGCCGCCGGTGGGCATCAGCACGAGCGCGTCGCCGTCGGCGCAGACGTGGTCGATGATCTCGCGCTGCGCGCCGCGAAAGGCGTCGTAGCCGAAGACCTCGGTCAGCAGTGCTTGCGGCGAAGTGGCGGGAGGCACAGGTGCGGGTTCATGCATCGAACAGCGATGGTAGCGGCGCCCGCCCGCCGGTATCATGATTGGCCCTGCATCGCGCTCAAACCTCTGGAGACAGCCATGGCCTCGATCAACAAAGTCATCCTCATCGGCAACCTCGGGCGCGACCCGGAAGTGCGCTACACGCCGAGCGGCGCGGCCGTCTGCAACGTCACTATCGCGACCTCGCGCAACTGGAAGGACAAGACAAGCGGCGAGAAGGTCGAAGAGACCGAATGGCACCGCGTCGTCTTCTACGATCGCCTGGCCGAGATTGCCGGCGAATACCTGAAGAAGGGCCGCTCGGTATACGTCGAGGGGCGCTTGAAGACTCGCAAGTGGACCGACAAGGACGGCGTCGACAAGTACACGACCGAAGTCGTCGCCGACAACATGCAGATGCTCGGCAGCCGCGAGGGCATGGGCGGCGGCGACGAGGGTGGTTCGCGCAGTTACGCCGGCGGCGATGGCGGAGAGCGCAGCACGCGCCCGGCGCAGCGACCGGCAGCGGGCGCGCCGGCAGCGGCGGCGAAGTCATCGTCCGGCTTCGACGACATGGACGACGACATACCTTTCTAAAACAGAAACCGTTGCGATCCGTTCAAAGGCTGCAACCGGACCTTCTTCGATCGATCGCACGGCGGCGGACGGGCGCACTTCAGCCCGTATCGCCAGCGTTCTTCGGGACCCCCGGAAAGTCGTCCATGGTCGTCGGCCACGTCGGCGGCGGTAACTTCCAATTGCCGATGCTGGTCGCCGTGATGCGATCGATCAAGTAGGCGCTCGACCCGCAGGGCATCGTGAAACCCGGGGAGATGCCTCCAGGGCTGGGCAGAGACGCGTCTTGATCAACTCGAATGATGAGAGACCAGAAACGGTGATCGAGCATCGCTTCGTCGATGTACATGAAGGCACGATTCACTGTGCAATCGCCGGCAGCGGCCTGCCCGTGTTGCTGCTGCACCAGACGCCGAGATCGTGGGACGAGTACCGTGACGTGCTGCCGTGGCTCGCGCAGCGATTCCGGGCGATCGCGATCGACACCCTCGGCTACGGCGATTCATCCAAGCCGCCGCTCGGCAAGGACTCGATCGAACACTGGGCCGAGACCGCAGTGAGCGCGCTCGATCGGCTCGGCATCGAGCGCTTCGCGGTCGTCGGCCATCACACCGGCGCGGTGATCGCAACCGAGATCGCCGCCGCCTGGCCGCAGCGTGTCGAGGCCGCGGTGCTGTCGGCACCGGCGTTCGTCGACGCAGCCTTTCGCGCCCGGCACGCGAAGCCTTCGCGTGTCGACAACGTCGTGCGCAAGGTGGACGGCTCGCACCTCACTGCGCTATGGCGAATCCGCCAGCCCTGGTATCCGGACGGCGACATCGAACTGCTCGAGCGCTTCGTTATTGATGCCGTCAAGGCCGGGCCGCGCGCGGCAGAGGGCCATGCGGTCGTCGCCCGCTACGTGATGGAGACACGGCTGCCACTCATCCGCTGCCCGGTGCTCGTCATCGCCCCGACCGCCGACCCGCATGCCTACCCGCAGGCCCGGCCGCTGGCCGATGCGATTGCCGGTAGCCGCTATGTCGAGATCGACGGCGGCATGGTGCCGCTGCCCGACCAGATGCCCGAGCGGTTCGCCGAAGTGGTGACGGCGTTTCTCGACGCGCAAACGGCGCGTTGAACGGCAGGAAGCTCGAATGACTCGGCCGCGACTCACCATTGTCCGGTTGCGGCGTGGTGAAGCGCGCTCGAGCGTCGACAGGCGGCAGCGAGACTGTTTAATTGTCCCGTTGCTACGAATGGTGCACGATGATCTACCGCGCTTCGGCATTCCGAAACGATCGGATGATCTCGACGAGGCCCTCGACTTGCACGACCTGATCGTGCACGCGTCGACGTTGGCGGCGTTGGAAGCGGGCGACGTGATGCCCGACCACTATGGCGTTGGCTTGCAACTTGCCCCTTGCGTGGAGCGGCAATTCGGAGCCGAAGGGATGGGGCTGCTGCGACGCATAAAGTCAGTGATCGATCCGAGTCATCTGCTATGTCCTGGCAAGCTTGGAACGCAATCTTGATCTCTGCGTTCCAGTTTCGGCTTGACCGGTGAGCGAGATACCATCGGCTGGAGCGGCCGCGAGCGCGCCTCCGTTGAAGCTGCTTTTCGAGACGACATGGTCAGCGGGGAATCGGCGATCTGCAAAGCTTCTTGAGGCAACCTCATGGCGATGGCTGGGCGCTGGTCGGCGACGCGGGTTCTTACAAACATCGGGCGTATCGTGGTGGGCGCCGAAAACAGAGCCCTGAGGCATGCGGATCT
>JBDTSN010000481.1:0-2805 GCA_039931145.1 Burkholderiales bacterium
TAGGCCGACAGGCTCTCGACGTAGCGGCGCTGCCCTTCGGCGTACAGCGTGTCGAACGCGAGGCTCGACTTGCCGGAGCCCGACAGCCCGGTGATCACGACCAGCCGGTTGCGCGGCAGGTCGAGGTCAATGTTCTTCAGGTTGTGGGTACGCGCGCCGCGGATGCGGATGCTGGAAGTGTCGGGTTCGGGCATGAGTTCTCGGTGGCCCCGGACGCTCCAGGGCAACCGAGCATTATGAAAGGCTCAGCAGCTTGCGCGACGTGGGGTCAGGAACTCGTTCTCGATGTCGAGCGTCGGGCGCACGCCGATGTCGGCGCGGTGCGCATCCAGCCAGTTCGATGCGGCGGCGTGGCCGAGCGCGAACAAGCGCTCAAGAAAGGGCAGCGTCGTGTCCATCTTGCTTGCCGCGCCCAATTGTTCTAGACCGGCATCGTCGGCGATCATGTGCAGCCGCAGATCCTTGTAGCGTCCGGCGTCGAGCCGGCCTTCGCGGATCAGGCGCGAGACGAAGGCGATCGAACGCATCTCGCCGATCAGGCTTGAGTTGAAGGTGATCTCGGCCAGCCGATCCATGATCTCGACGTTGCGCCGCGGTGTCCCCTCGCGCACGAGCGGGTTGATTCTCACCAGCAGCAGGTCGAGCGTCTCGGTGTCGTAGATCAGCGGGTAGAGGGCGGGGTTGCCGGTGTAGCCACCGTCCCAGTAGGATTGATCGTCGATTTGGACGGACTGGAACAGGTGCGGCAGGCAGGCTGATGCGAGCAGCGCATCGAGGCTCAGGTCGGCGCACGTGAAAACCCGCGCCTGGCCGGTTTGCACACTCGTCGCGGTGATGAACAGCCGCATCGGGCCATCACGCAGCGCGTCGGTATCGACGTGCCGCTGCAGCAGATCCTTGAGCGGGTTCAGGTTCAGCGGGTTGAACTCGTAGGGGCTGAACGATTGCCAGAAACTGCTCACCCAGTTGTAGCCGGGCAGCTTGTCGATCGCGAATGCACCCGCTCTGCCCGCGTCGACGGGCGAAAACGGCGACCCGGATCGGCTCGTGTCGCGCCAGAACGCAGTGAGCGCGGCGCGCGCGCCTGCGCGGCCGTCGCGCGCGAAACCGCTCGCCATCACGGCCGCATTGATCGCCCCGGCGCTGGTGCCCGAGATGCCGGCGAAATCGATCGTCTCGTCTTCCAGCAGGCGGTCGAGCACGCCCCAGGTGAAGGCGCCGTGCGAGCCTCCACCTTGCAGCGCGAGGTCGATCTTCGACGACGGATGGGGCTTTGTCTTTGGCGCTGCGATGGTGCTCTCCTCGACTCTGTTCGCACTTATACGGTGCATCTGGCACTCGCCTATTGTGGCGGGCACAACAACGGTGCGCAGATTGGCGCACCGGCAAGGCACGCCGATTGCTTGAACGAGGTGCGCCGCTCGCGTCTCGGTGCGCCGCACCCCGAAGCGGTGCCCGATTTCGACCTCGTCGCTCGCCGCACCCAAGCCATTCGTCTGATCCTGGAGCCCGCATGGAGTCGTACCAACAAGGCAGCAATGCCCTCTTCATCCTGCTCGGCGCGATCATGGTGCTGGCGATGCATGCAGGCTTTGCCTTCCTCGAGCTTGGCACCGTGCGCAAGAAGAACCAGGTCAACGCACTGGTGAAGATTCTGGTCGATTTCTCGGTCTCGACGCTCGCCTACTTCTTTGTCGGCTTCGGCGTCGCCTACGGCGTGCACTTCTTCACCGGCGCCGAGATGCTCGCGGCGAAGAACGGCTATGAGCTCGTGAAGTTCTTCTTTCTGCTGACCTTCGCCGCCGCAATCCCGGCGATCGTTTCGGGTGGCATCGCCGAGCGGGCGCGCTTCGGGCCGCAGTTGCTGGCGACGGCCATCATCGTCGGCCTCGTCTATCCGGCATTCGAAGGCGTGGTGTGGAACGCCAACTTCGGCATCCAGGGCTGGCTGGTGGGGCTCACCGGCTTTGCGATGCACGACTTCGCCGGGTCGGTCGTCGTGCATGCGGTCGGCGGCTGGATCGCGCTGCCTGCCGTGCTGCTGCTCGGCGCGCGCCGCAATCGCTATCGCAAGGACGGTGCCATCTCGGCGCACCCGCCGTCGAGCATCCCTTTCCTCGCGCTTGGGGCGTGGATTCTGACCGTCGGCTGGTTCGGCTTCAACGTCATGAGCGCGCAGACGATCGACAAGATCTCGGGCCTCGTCGCCGTGAACTCGCTGATGGCGATGGTCGGCGGCACGCTGGCGGCCTTCGTGATGGGCCGCAATGATCCGGGCTTCGTCTACAACGGGCCGCTCGCCGGGCTGGTCGCGATATGTGCCGGCTCGGACCTGATGCATCCGCTGGGCGCGCTCGTCACCGGCGGCGTCGCGGGCGTCATCTTCGTCGGCCTGTTCACGCTGACGCAAAACCGCTGGCGCATCGATGACGTGCTCGGCGTCTGGCCGCTGCACGGCCTGTGCGGCACCTGGGGCGGGCTGGCGGCCGGCATCTTCGGCGCCAAGGCGCTCGGCGGCCTGGGCGGTGTGAGCTTCTGGGCTCAACTGCTCGGAACCGGGCTCGGTGTTGCGTGGGCGCTCGCGAGTGGCTTCGTCGTCTACGGACTGATCCGTCTCACGATCGGCATGCGGCTGACGCAGGAGCAGGAGTTCGATGGCGCCGATCTCAGCATCCACCGCGTCACCGCGACACCCGAGCGCGAAGTGAATTGGTGAGGCTCCTCAAGGAAACGCCGGACCGTGCCAAGCTTCCTCCTGAAGAGCGACGTGCCTCAACCCGCCTCTTCACTCCTTCCCCCACTGGG
>JBDTSN010000482.1:0-2800 GCA_039931145.1 Burkholderiales bacterium
AAGCCGCGCAGTCGCTGATGAACGGCGGCGCCGACGTGCTGATGCAGAACACCGATTCGTCGGCCGTGCTGCAGGCCGCCGAGAAGGCGGGCAAGTACGCCTTCGGCTGGGATTCCGACATGCAGGCCTACGCGCCGAATGCGCACCTGGCCTCGGCCGTCATCAACTGGGGCCCGTACTACATCCAGGAAGTGAACAACATGCTCAACGGCACCTGGAAATCCGGCAAAAGCTGGTGGGGTGTGAAGGAGGGCGCGATCGACATCGTGTCGATCTCCGACAAGGTACCGCCTGAGCTCAAAGCCAAGGCCGAAGCCGCAAAGGCTGGCCTGAAAGACGGCACCCTCGAGATCTGGAAGGGCCCGATCTACGGCCAGGACGGCAAGGAAGTGGTGAAGAGCGGCGAAGTCGCCGACGACGCCTTCCTCGGCGGCATCAAGTTCTATGTCAAGGGTGTGGACGCGAAGATGCCTGGCGAGAAGTAAATCGGCTACTGCGCGACCGCCATGCGTCGTTGCGCGGTGTTGGCTACGGCTCACTTGGCTACAAATGAGCCTGCGCCGCAACTGCGTTGTCGGAACCTCACGTACAGAAAGTACGTTCCGGTTCCTGTGCGCCGCGCGCCTAGCCTGACGGCCGCTCGCTACGCCTCCAATACAGGCCGCCTTTCGGGGCGGCCTTTTTCATAGTTCATCCGACGTGACATGACCATCGACTTCGACACGATTCCCCGTGCCCGCCTGCCCGTGCTTTTGCGCGCGATGCCGAAGGCCGAGTTGCACCTGCACATCGAGGGTTCGCTCGAGCCCGAGCTGATCTTCCGGCTGGCGCAGCGCAACGGCGTGACGCTGCCGTATCCGAGCGTGGACGCACTGCGCGCGGCGTACGCATTCACCGACCTGCAGACCTTCCTCGATATCTACTACGCCGGTGCGTCGGTGCTGTTGAAGGAGGAAGACTTCTTCGACATGGCGTGGGCCTACTTCGAGCGCGCCGCGGCAGACAACATCGTGCATGCCGAGATCTTTTTCGATCCGCAGACGCATACCGCGCGCGGCGTGGCATTGGAAGCCGTCATCAAGGGCCTGGATCACGCGTGCCGCCGGGCGCACAGCGAACTCGGCATCAGCGCCAAGCTGATCCTGTGCTTCCTGCGCCACCTCAGCGAAGACGACGCGCTCGCGACGCTCGAGGCGGCGATGCCGTGGCGCCACCACTTCATCGGCGTTGGCCTCGACAGCAGCGAGCGCGGCAACCCGCCCGAGAAATTCGCGCGCGTGTTTTCGAAGGCGCGCGCGGCTGGCTTGCACCTCGTCGCGCATGCCGGCGAGGAAGGCCCGCCCGAATACATCCGGGCGGCGCTCGACGTGCTGAAGGTCGAGCGCATCGACCACGGCGTGCGCTGTACCGAGGATGTCGCGCTCGTCACGCGCCTCGCACGCGAGCGCATGCCGCTCACCGTGTGCCCGCTGTCCAACGTGAAGCTTCGCGTGTTCCCGACGCTCGCCGATCACAACCTTCCGGCGCTGCTCGACGCCGGGTTGTGTGCGACGATCAATTCGGACGACCCGGCCTACTTCGGCGGCTACCTGAACCAGAATTTCGTCGAGACGTTCGCCGCATTGCCACAGCTCGGTGCACGCGACGCCTACACACTGGCGCGCAACAGCTTCGAGGCGAGCTTCGCGCCGGACGCCGACAAGGCGCGCTGGGTCACCGCCCTGGACCATTCCTTTGCCACCGCCTGAAGTCGTACGCGCACGACAAACCGGATTGCCCGCATGCTGCAACTGCTGACTTCCCCGGAGGCCTGGATCGCCTTCGCGACGCTCACCGCGCTCGAGCTCGTTCTCGGCATCGACAACATCATCTTCATCTCGATCCTCGTCGACAAGCTGCCGCCGGAGAGGCGCGAAGTCGCGCGCCGCGTGGGCCTGTTCATGGCGATGTTCATGCGCGTCGGCCTGCTGCTCGTGCTGGCCTGGATCGTCGGCCTCGTCGAGCCGCTCTTCACCGTATTCGACACGAAAATTTCAGGACGCGACCTGATCCTGATCGTCGGCGGCCTGTTCCTGATCTGGAAGAGCACGAGCGAAATCCACGAGTCCTTCGAAGGCGCAGCGGGTCCAACAGCCAGCGCAGTGAAGGCGACCTTCACCGCGGTCATCGTGCAGATCATGGTGCTCGACATCGTGTTCTCGCTCGACTCGATCATCACCGCGGTCGGCATGGTCGACGATGTGCGCGTGATGATCGCCGCCGTCGTCGCGTCGGTCGCCCTGATGATGCTGTTCGCGGCGCCGATCGGGCGTTTCGTCTCCGAGCATCCGACGATCAAGATGCTCGCGCTGTCGTTTCTCGTCGCCATCGGCGTCATGCTCATCGCCGAGGGCTTCGGCCATCACGTTCCGAAGGGCTACATCTACTTCGCGATGGCATTCTCCGTCTGCGTTGAGATGCTCAACATCCGCCTGCGCAAGCGCTCGGCACGGCTCGCACATCCGCGCGCAAGCCGCGCGTTCGAAGACTCCAAGGCGAACTAGCGCCGCCTGGCGTGCGTGCCTGACGCGCGTGTCTTACGCGCGTGTCTTACGCGCGCGGCGGCAGCCTACAATCCGCTCCGCTCAAATCGTGCCCGGCGTGCCACCGCCAGAGCACCGTCGCACCCACTGTGGCCATGTAGAGGAACACCATGTACAAAAACCTCGCCCGCGCGCTGCTGTGCGCGATCCTCGCTTTACTGCTTGCGCCGCACGCCGGCGCCGACGAGCGCAAGCCACTGAAAGTCGGATTCGTCTAC
>JBDTSN010000483.1:0-2796 GCA_039931145.1 Burkholderiales bacterium
CATGCACTCCGACGTCGACACGCTTGAGCGGATCGAGATCCTGCGCGACCTGCGCCTCGGCAGCTTCGACGTGCTGGTCGGCATCAACCTGCTGCGCGAGGGGCTCGACATTCCCGAGGTCTCGCTCGTCGCGATCCTCGACGCCGACAAGGAGGGTTTTCTGCGATCAGCCCGCAGCCTGATCCAGACCATCGGTCGCGCGGCGCGAAACCTGAACGGCAAGGCGATTCTGTACGCCGACCGGATCACCGAATCGATGAAGCTCGCGATCGGCGAGACCGAGCGCCGCCGCGCGAAGCAGATCGAGTTCAACGCCGAGCATGGCATCACGCCGCGCAGCGTCGTCAAGGAGGTGCGCGACCTGATCGACGGTGTCTACAACCCGGACGGCGCGAAGGCGGACATGAAGGCGGCGCAGGACGCCGCGCAGTTCGAGGGCCTGAGCGAGAAGGAACTCGCCAAGCGCGTCAAGCAGCTAGAGAAGCAGATGCTCGAGCACGCGCGCAATCTCGAGTTCGAGCAGGCGGCGCGGGTGCGCGATCAGCTCGCGTTGCTGCGAGAGCAGGCCTTCGGCGCCAACGTCGGCGACCACATCGTGCCGTTCGCGCCTGATCGGGCTTGACGCTCCGGCACGGCCTGGCCCCGCCTCGACGGGGCCCGGACTGGGCGCGAGCTTGACGCGAGCTCGACGCTTTGGCTGGAGCCTTCGATCTTCCGGCGCTGAAGTCCGCGCGGCGTCAGGGCGCCTCAGCGGCCTTTGCCGCGAACCCAGCAAGCTCGTCGAGCACGCGCTGCACGGCTAGATTTGCCGCCGCAACACCGCCGGTCGCATCCTCGGTCGCCGCCGGCACGCTGGCGTCGAACTCGCGCACCGCGATGACGCGTCGCGTCCGGCTGTCGAGCAGCACCGCGCGCAGCGTGAAGCGCACCTGGCTCGGCGCCATGCCGAAGTCCTGCTGCAGGCGGATCACTTCGGTGTCCAGTCGCATCTCGCCAGCGGCTGCTGTCGGCGCGAGCAGCACGGCATTGAACGCCCCGCTGCGCTCGATGGCGCGGGCGATCAGGGGCGCGAGCATTTGCGCCGGCGTGTCGACCCACTGGCTGTCGGCGAAGTACTCGATCTGATTCGCTTGCCGCAGGTAGACGATGTGGCGCGTGTCGAAGCCTGCCGCGGCGCGCGGCGGATTGACGAGAAGCGTCGGCTTCGAGACGGCCGCGGCAGCGCGCTGCGCGGGTGCGACGAGCTTTGCGGGCGCGGTGTCGTTCAGCGCATAGAGGGCAGGCTGCTGCGGGGGCTTGGGTAGCAGCGACGCGGTGCAGCCGCCGAACAGTCCGAGAAGCCCGACGAGGCCGGCAAGGCCGCAGTGGCGAAACGAGGTCGCACACACGGCGGCGCGCGAGGTGTGCGTGGAGCTGGATTGGGTCATCATGGCCTTGCCTTTTCTCCCGGACCTGGGGGCAGCGTCGGTGTGCCGAGCAGCAGGCTCGACGGGTTGCGCTCGGTCTGCTCGCTCAGGCGACGCAGCGACGCCGAGAGCAAGTTCAACTCCGCAAGCAGGCGGTCGAGTTCGGGCAGCGTTTCAGTTCCGATGCGGCGCACGTCGCTCGCCGCGGCGTTCACTGCGAGGCTGGCATCGGCGCCGGTGCGCGCAACCTGGTCGGCCATTTTCTCGACTGCCGCGGCGCTTTGCGTGATGCGTTCGATCGCGGGAGCGAGGTTCTCGCTCGCGCGCGCCGCATTGCGTGCTGCGCGCGCCGTGCTCTCGATGCCGGCGCTGATCGCGGCCTGCTGGTTTGCGAGCGTATGCATCAGCTTGGCGGTGTCGGTCAACGTGCGATTGAGCGCCTCGCGGTTCTCGGGGCTGAGCGTTGCGGTGACGGCGGCTGAAGTACGGTTCAGGCCGGCGAGCACGGTCGCGACATCGGCCTCCAGCCGCGCGGTGAGCGATGGCTTGGCGCCGATCGTTGGCACCGACCCTTCGCCCTTCGCGACGAGCGGCGGCGAGCCGGGGCTGCCGCCGTCGAGTTCGACATAGGCGATGCCCGTCAGCCCCTGCGACTTAAGCACCGCGAGTGTGTCCTCCTTGATTGGCGTGCCGCGCTCGATATCGAGCAGCAGACGCACCTGCTGCGGGTGCCCCGGGTCGAGCGTGATATCGCGCACCTTGCCGACATCGACGCCGAGGTACTTCACTGGCGCGTTGATGCTGAGCCCGGCAACCGACTCGTCGAAGATCGTCTGATAAGGCTCGTAGCGCTTCTGGCCGCCGATTCCTGCGGCCAGCCACAGCACGCCGGCGATCAGCGCCGCACCGAGGGCGAGCACGAAGGCGCCGACCAGCGCGTAGTTCACCTTGTCTTCCACGTTGTTCCCTGTTTAGGCTTGCGCCCGAGCGCGGGCATTGCGCGCGCGCGGATCGTCGAAGTATCCACGCACGATCGGATGTTCGTGGTGCGAAAGCTCTTCCATCGTGCCGACGCCAAGCACGCGGCCTTCGCCGAGCACCGCCACACGGTCGCACACCTGCCACATCAGGTCGAGATCATGCGTGATGACGATGATCGTCAGGCCGTAGAGCGTGTGCATGCGCCGGATCAGTGCGTCGACGCCGGCGGAACTTGCGGGGTCCAGGCCCGAGGTCGGTTCGTCGAGGAAAAGCAGTTCGGGGTCGAGCGCGATCGCGCGCGCGAGCGAGGCGCGCTTGAGCATGCCGCCGCTGAGTTCGCCCGGAAACTTCAAGCCCGTATCCGGCGGCAGGCCGGTGAGCGAGAGCTTCCACTCGGCGATGCCGTCGA
>JBDTSN010000484.1:0-2786 GCA_039931145.1 Burkholderiales bacterium
CACCGGCAGCGCCGCCGGTCGTGTGAACGGCTTCGCCGACGTCTGGCTGCGCGGCTGTTTCGCGTGGGAACTTGGCGCGGGCGGCCAAGGCCTGATGTCCTCTCGGGTGACAGTCCCGGAACACACTGCGACAATCTTGCGGCCATGCAAGCGCAATCGCTGACCTTCGCGTTGACCGACTCGTCCGCAGGCTACGAGGCGACGCCCGAGCGCGTCCGCCTGGAGGCGCTCACGGCGTTCGTGTCTGACGTGTCGACCTTGCTGCGAGGGGCCAACCGCGAACTGGATCCGGGCGAACTGGATGTTGCCGTCCGCGCGGGCTCTCTTGCCATCGTGACCGAGCCGATCTCCGCCGCTCCCGCTCTGTTTCGAGACCTGCGGTCATTGCTCGACACCGAACTGCTCGACGCCGTCGACACGAAGCGGCGCGAGGTCATCGAGCGTTGGCAGAAGGCCGCACGGCAGACGCGAGGCCTTGCCTTTCGGATCAGTGCCGGCTTCCTTGCCCGGCCGCTTGTCGTCGACGAGCGAACGGACTTTCGGGCCGACGATGCGGACCAGTGGGTCATGGTCGAGCGCTACGTGCGCGGCGAGATCCAGGATCTCGGTGGCGCCAAGAAGGCCAATGCACATGTGCGCCTGCCCGGCGGCACTTCGTTGTTGGTCGCCACCGAACGCAAGGTACTCAAGGAAGACACGCAGAATCGCCTCTACAAGCCGGCAATGTTGCGGATCCGGGCACGCTACAACGTGCTGACGCGCGAGCTGAAGGATGCCCAGCTCATCGAGTTCGTCGACTACGCGCCTCGCTTCGACGAAGCCGAGATGGAGCGCCTCACACGGCGTGGGGCGCAAGCCTGGAAGGACGTGGACGACGCGACCACCTGGGTCGACGAACTGCGCGGGGGCGGCGATTGAACAGCGTGCTGCTCGACACGAGCTTTCTGATCAGCCTGAGCGATCCGGCACGAAAGCATCACGAGGCGGCGCGGCAGTACTTCAGGGCTTGTATCGACCGAAGAGTGCCGATGTTCCTGTCGAGCATCGTGATCTCCGAGTACCAGGTCAAACAGGCGATCAACGACTTGCCGCTGCGCAATTTCATCGTCCTGCCCTTCAACGTGGATCACGCGATGGCGTGCGGACTGCTGGTGCGTGCGTCGCCTCGCGATGCCGGTGACGATCGGATCCGGGTGAAGGACGACTTCAAACTTATCGCGCAGTGCCAGTGTGATGGCGTCTCGCATGTCCTGACCGAAGATGCCAGCACGCTGACGAAGTACATCGACCGCTTGAACGCTGAGGGGCGGCTCGACGCCCGATGCATCCTGCTCAAGGGAGGCTTCGATGCGGCATGGTTCGAGAACGGGCAGGCGCGGCTGGTGCCTTAGTCGCTTCCCGCCGCTCTTGGCCTCGCCGACACCGCGCGCCAGCGCACCGAAGGTATTGCCCGCGCCGCAAAGCGCCGCCGCCGTCGCAGCGGCCTACGGCTGGACCGACTAGACCCCGCAGATGGCCGACGACGAAATCTTGCGGCGGCTGCTGGCGCTGAACCTAGGGCGGGCGAAGGCGGTGTAGCACAGTTGTGCTACGCTGCCTCTCAGGAGGTTCCAGCCATGAGCACCACGACCCTGCGACTGCCCGACCAGCTGAAGGACCGGCTGTCTCGGCTCGCCGAGGCGGAGGGAACGTCGGCGCATGCGCTGATGGTCGAGATGCTTTCCGAGTCTGCGCAGGCGCGAGAAGCGCGTGCGGATTTCCATGCCGAAGCGCAACGCCGCCTGCGTCGTATGGCGCGCACGGGGGAGTACCTCGAACTCGACGATCTGCGCTCCTATGCCACCGCGCTGGCGCGTGGCGAGCAGCCGATATCGCCCAAGCCGCGCCGGATGTCGAAGGATGATCAGGCCGCGCTCAAGGCGTCGCTGCGTCGCAGGACTTCATGACCACGCTCAGGCTCGGCGCGGAACTGGCCGAGGACTTTGTACGCGTCGCCGCACACCTCGCGGTCCACGACGTCCCCGACATCGACGCGCGCCTCGGCGAGATCGTCGAGGCGCTGCAGGTGTTGACGAGGCATCCGCTTATCGGGCGGCCGGTCGCCGGCGTGTGGCGCGAACTGGTGATCGGGCGCGCGAGCCGTGGATACGTGGCCCGCTACTGGTACGACGCGGTGGACGATGCGGTCAGCGTGACGGCGCTGCGTGCGCAGCGGGAGGCGGGGTTCGGGGAGGGGCCGGGCTGAAGCGACCCTGCGGGCCGCGTCAAGAGAACGACGGGCGACTCCCGTCGCCCGTCGTTCTCTTGGCTGCGCCAAGTTAGCCTGCGCCGAAGAACCGACCAGCTCGCGTTGCTCGGGGCCTTACAGGCCCGCGGCCGCCCGGAGCGCCGCCGCCTGGTCGGTCCGCTCCCACGTGAACTCCGGCTCCTCGCGGCCGAAGTGGCCGTAGGCGGCGGTCTTCTCGTAGATCGGGCGCAGCAGGTCGAGCATCTGGATGATGCCCTTGGGCCGCAGGTCGAAGTGCTCGTGCACCAGCGCGGCGAGGCGCTCGTCCGGCATCACGCCGGTACCTTCGGTGTAGACCGTCACGTTCATCGGCCGCGCGACGCCGATCGCGTAGGCGACCTGGATCTGGCACTGGCGCGCCAGCCCGGCGGCGACGATGTTCTTGGCCACGTAGCGGCAGGCGTACGCGGCCGAGCGGTCGACCTTGCTCGGGTCCTTGCCGCTGAACGCGCCGCCGCCGTGCGGGCAGGCGCCACCGTAGGTGTCGACGATGATCTTG
>JBDTSN010000485.1:0-2783 GCA_039931145.1 Burkholderiales bacterium
GGTCCTGCGCAAGTTCGGGCAGATCGAGCGGCAGCCCGGCGCCGACGACGATGGCGTCGATACCGCATTCGAGCGCCTTCGTCACCGACGGCGCGTATTCACCGACCGCGCGCATGACGTTGATCGCGAGCAGCCCGCGCCCGTTTGCAAGCACGCGGGCCGCGGCGATTTCGCGTTCCAGCGCCTCGAGGTTCGCGGCATTGATTTCAGTCTTCGCCACGTCGCCACGCAGCGCGCGCGTGCGCTCCATCAGGTCGGGGTGCAGCCGGCGCAGATCGACCGAACTGACGGTGCCGACACCGCCCTGCGCCGCGACGCTGCCGGCGAGACTGTGCGCCGACACGCCGACGCCCATGCCGCCCTGCACGAGAGGCAACAAGGTCTCGTCGCGCAGGTGCAGCGGCGTCAGGCCGCCGCGCAGCAGGGTCGCGGCGAGTTCGGGGTCGATGCGGGGAAAGATGGGGTCGCTCAAGGGCTTGACACGCATGGCGACGCTGGCGCCATCCGGGCTCGGATGTTAGCCGGGAGGCTAAGGCGGAGTTACCAGCAGTGATTTGACTTCGGTCAAGCCGCCGTCAGGGGCGAGCAGCACAGCGTGCTCAATGCAGCATCCGCAAGGGCAGTTTCGAGCGCGACATCAAAGGCGTCGCGTGCGAAGCCCACATTGGCTCAGCAAGCGCGCCGCAACCGTGCGTGACCATGACGATCAAGTCGCAACCGCGCTCCTGCGCAGATCGGACCCAGCAGGTGCTCAAACGTGGCAGGCCATCTCATTGCCCGGCAAGACGCCAGCATGTGAGTTCGCACTGTGTTCCCGCCGATGCTGCGCCCGCTCAGCCGAAATGCACCGGATCGCCTTGGCGATCGAAGGGCAGCAGGCCATCGAGCCGCCCGCCCTTGATCGCATCGACCATGCGTTGCAGCGGCGCTTCGGCGTCGGCGCTCGTCGGCGCGACGCCGCCACGGCCCGAGAGCGCGGCGGTGAAGACAATCGCCCACGGTGGCCCGGCTTCGGCCGCCTCGGCGGCAAGCGCGTCGAAGCCAGCGAGTTCATCCGCCGCCTTGTCGACACACATAAGCGGTGCGAGCTCGCCGCCCTCGCCCGCCTCGAACTGGCGGCGCTGCTCAGCGCTTGCATCGGCCGACAGTTCGGCGCCGGCGAAGACGAACAGCAGGCGTTGCGGCTCGGGTTGGGCGCGCGCGGCTTGCAGCAGATCGTTGAAATTCGTGATGTTCATGGCTTAAGACTCGCGGCAATACTGGCTGACGGGCCGAGCAATGGGCCGACTGATTACTGGACGAAATAGCCTGCGACTCGCCAAACGCTGCCTTCCTCCTCGACTGCAGTGACGGTCTCTGTCACGTTCGCCTTGTGCTCGAAAGTTGAAGCAAACTGAATGACAACGTATTGGCCATCCCGAGCTCCAGGAAGCGTACGCGTCACCGTAGCTGACTTCTCGGACCGACTATGCAATACGCCCAGCTGCGCGCGAGCCGACTGTGCTGCATGTTGCCAGTCCTGCACGGAGACGCCCTTCTTGAACATGGACGCGGCCGCTTGCCATGCGCCTGAGTAGTTTGCGTCATCAACCTTCCTAAGCCACTCCTTGACGGCTGCCTGCGCCAACGCCGGCGCGTCTGACGCTGCCCGAGGGGTTCCAGAGCTGCAGGCCACCGCGAGCAAAGCAACGATCGAGAAACGACGGTTCATCCGGATATTCAAGGTGTCGCCAAGCGCACCGCTTGTGAGGCCCGATGTGCAAATGCGTACACGCGGCCCAGTTCCGTCTTGCGCATATGAGCATCGCGACCCTACCGCTTCCCCTATTGCACCAACGGCGTATCCACGCTGTCGAGCTGCACGCCGACGATCACCGCCTCTCCCGCGAGAAGTTGCAGATACTGCCGCAACGCGGTGACGAAGGTCTGCTGGCGCAGTGCGAGTGCCACCGCGCCGCGCACCGACTCGAACGGCGGCATGTGCCCCGCGTCACGCGCGCGCACCTCGACGACGTGCAGTCCGAAGCGGCTGTGCACGAGGCGCGGCAGGACGCCGATCTCGGGGCCAGCGAAGAGCTCGCGCGCGAACTCGGGCGCGCAATCGTCGCGCGTCAGCCAGCCGAGCTCGCCGCCTTGCGCGCCCGACGGGCAGTTCGACAACTCGCCGGCGACGGCGGCGAAGCGATCCTCCTCGCCTTCGCGGTGGCAGCGCAGCTCGAGCAACGCGGCTTCCGCGCGCTGGCGCAGCAGGCGCACGTCGACACCGGGGGTGACGGCGAACAGCACGTGGCGCACCTGCGCGCGGTCGCCGACGCGGTAGCTCGCTTCGTGTGCGGCGTAGTGGCGCCGGCAGGCTTCGTCGGACGGCTCGGGGATATCGAGCTCGCGCGCGAGAAGCGCTTCAATCGCAGCGCTCGCCGCCTCGCTCGTCGCGCCTTCGATCGGCGCCGGGTCGTCGGCCGCGAGCAGCCCGGCTTGCTGCGCGGCCTGGCGGAGCAACTCGGTGCATGCGCGCTGGCGCAGCGCCTCGTCGGCGAGCGTCTCGCTCGGTGCGTGCAGCGCAACGTCGTTGACGCTCGCAATGGTGGCTTGTGCGGTAACGCTCATTCGTGGGACTCCTCTCTCGGCTCAGATACGCGTCGGCGGCGTGTTGTTGCCGGGCGGCAGGTTCATGCGCCGCGCCCGAACGATCTGGTAGGGGCGGAACAGGTAGGCGATCGAGCCAAAGCCGCTCCACACGTGCACCAAGCGGCTGAACGGAAAGAGCAGGAAGATCGTCACTC
>JBDTSN010000486.1:0-2782 GCA_039931145.1 Burkholderiales bacterium
CGATGATGTTGGCCCCGATCGCGGCCTGGATCGCGACGTCGTACTGCTGGCGCGAGATCAGCTCGCGCATCTTGGCGACGACCGCGCGGCTGCGGAACTGGCTCTGGCTGCGGTGGACGATGATCGACAGCGCATCGACCTGGTCGCCGTTGAGCAGGATGTCGACCTTGACGACATCCGCGGCGCGGTACTCCTTGAATTCGTAGTCCATCGACGCATAGCCGCGCGAGACGCTCTTCAACTTGTCGAAGAAGTCGAGCACGATCTCGGCGAGCGGCATGTCGTAGGTGAGCATCACCTGACGGCCGTGATACGCCATATTGATCTGCATGCCGCGCTTCTGGTTCGCAAGCGTCATGACCGGGCCGACGTAGTCCTGTGGCATGTACAGCTGCACCGTGACGATCGGCTCACGGATCTCGCGGATGCGTCCGAGATCGGGCATCTTTGACGGGTTCTCGACCTGCAACAGCTCGCCGTTGTTGAGCTCGACCTGATAGACGACCGACGGCGCGGTCGTGATCAGGTCCTGGTCGAACTGGCGCTCGAGCCGCTCTTGCACGATCTCCATGTGCAGAAGGCCGAGGAAGCCGCAGCGAAAGCCGAAGCCGAGCGCCTGGCTCACCTCGGGCTCATAGCGCAGCGAGGAATCGTTGAGCTTCAACTTCTCGAGCGCGTCGCGCAGTTGGTCGTATTCGCTCGCCTCGGTCGGGTACAGACCGGCAAAGACCTGCGGCTGGATCTCCTTGAAGCCGGGCAGCGCCTCGGTCGCCGGGCCGAGGTTGTTCGGCAGCTTCTTCTCGACCGTGATCGTGTCGCCGACCTTGGCCGCCTGCAATTCGCGGATGCCGGCAACGATAAAGCCGACTTCACCGGCACTCAAGCGCTCGCGGGCGACGGACTTCGGCGTGAAGACGCCGAGGGTGTCGGCAGCATAGACCGCGTCGCTCGCCATCATCCGGAAGCGCTCGTTCTTCGACAAGCTGCCATCGACAATGCGAACCAGCATCACGACACCGACGTAGTTGTCGAACCAGGAGTCGACGATCATCGCTCGCAACGGCGCGTCGAGCTTGCCGCGCGGCGGCGGCATGCGGGTGATCACCGCCTCCAGAATGTCGTCGATGCCCTCGCCGGTCTTCGCGCTGCACGGGATCGCGTTGTCGGCGTCGATGCCGATCACGTCCTCGATCTCGGCCTTCGCGTTCTCCGGGTCGGCCTGTGGCAAATCCATCTTGTTAAGCACCGGCACGACCTCGACGCCAAGCTCGATCGCGGTGTAGCAGTTCGCCACCGTCTGCGCCTCGACGCCCTGGCTCGCGTCGACGACGAGCAGCGCGCCCTCGCAGGCGGAGAGCGAGCGGCTCACCTCGTAGCTGAAGTCGACATGCCCGGGCGTGTCGATCAGGTTGAGCTGATAAGTCTTGCCGTCGCGTGCGGTGTACTCGAGCGACGCCGTCTGCGCCTTGATCGTGATGCCGCGCTCGCGCTCGATATCCATCGAGTCGAGCACCTGCGCTTCCATCTCGCGCTCGGAAAGCCCGCCGCAGCGATGAATCAGCCGATCCGCAAGCGTCGACTTGCCATGGTCGATGTGGGCAATGATGGAGAAATTGCGGATGTGATCCATGCTTACTGCGATGTACTCGGAGCGCGCCTTGTCGAGGGAGACACAACGGCGAAGCCGTTGCAGCGCAAGCTCATATCGCGAATTGCCATGCTGAAGTCACAACGACGAAGTCGTTGCGTTGGAGGCTCATATCGCGAAGCGATGTGAAGGCCCGCAGGGCTGGGCCGTAAACAAAAAAAAGGCACGTCGAACGATTGACGCGCCTTCCAACAAAATGTTTGGCAACTGCTTGTTGGGCTTTCATTGTAGTCAAATCCACCCGGCTGGAAACCGCGCCGTTGCTTGATTTCACGCCGTTGCACCGCGCCAACAGCAAATTCTATCCACAAGTTATCAACAAGTCCTTGTGGATGACCTGGGGATATTTCGGTGCATGTTCGCTCGTTAACGTTTACGCGGTGAAACGAACGCTGCCTGCCCCGCATTATATGCAAATGACGCCTCAATCGAAGTCGGTCGCTTGAACGTTTGCACTCACTGACATGCGCAACACTTTGCTTGTGAACTACTTTCGTAGGTTCGATCATTTCGAATCGGACTCAATATTCCGTATCGCGAAACGCACAACTCTCCCTACTTGACAATCGGGATTCGTAGGAATTGGGCCCAGTCGCCGCGCAGAACGGTAACCGGCAGCGGGCGCGACTTTTCCGCCTTCGCGATCACCGCATCGAACTGCTTCAAGTCGGACACATCGGCGGTGCCCACGCCGAGAATCACATCGCCAACGCGCATGCCCACTGCCTCGGCGCCGCCGGCCACCGCAACCACCTTCACGCCAGCTGCCCCGCGCAATGTGCGGCGCTCCGCGTCACCGAGGTTTGCCACGGTCAGCCCCCAGATCTTTGCAGCATTCGAGGTGTGCTGATCCGGCGCTGCGGATTCAGGCCGGCTGGCTTGCGCTGTCTGCGGTTCGGCCTCGGACAGCACGACCTTGAACTCCATGCTCTTGCCGCGTCGATTGATCTGCAGATTCACTGCCGTACCGGGCTTCATGCCGCCAAGCGTGCGCCGAAGGTCCGCTGCGCTCTCGACCGGCCGGGCATCGACCGACACGATCACGTCGCCCGGCCGGATGCCCGCCTTTTCGCCGGGTGCGCCTGGGATCACGAGTCGCACGAAGGCACCACGGGATTTGTTCGTGCCGGTGTT
>JBDTSN010000487.1:0-2777 GCA_039931145.1 Burkholderiales bacterium
GGGCGCGCGATACGCGCGTTGAAGGGCGGCGTGACGATGGCCGAGGCGATGGGTGTGAACACCTTTGGCTACAAGGTCAAGGTGTTCCTGATCGCCGCGCTGCTGGCGAGCGTCTCGGGCTGGCTGTTCGCGCACTTTCAGCGCTCGGTGAACCCATCGCCGTTCGGCATCAAGATGAGCATCGAGTACCTCTTCATGGCCGTTATCGGCGGTGTGAGCCACGTCTGGGGCGCACTCATCGGCGCTGCGGTCGTGAAGGTGCTCGAAGACCAGCTGCAGGCCTGGCTGCCGGCGCTGCTCGGCGCGAGTGGCAACTACGAGGTGATCGTCTTCGGCATCCTGCTCGTGCTCATGCTCAAGTACGCGCGCGACGGCGTCTGGGAGTTCGTCGAGCAGCGTCTGCCACGCCGCATGCGCGAACGCGACTGGGGCGATGCGCCACGCCTTCCCGAAAGCCGCAAACCCGAGTTTGGCGAGGTCGTGCTCGACGTACAGGCAGTGCGCAAGGAGTTCGGCGGCCTGGTCGCCGTCAACGACGTGAGCTTCCAGGTGCGCGCCGGAGAGATCGTCGGCCTGATCGGCCCGAACGGCGCCGGCAAATCGACGACCTTCAATCTCGTGACCGGCGTGCTGCCCGCAACGAGCGGCGAGGTACGGCTGCGCGGCAAGCGCATCGACGCGCTGCGCTCGCGCCAGATTGCGCGTCGCGGCGTGTCGCGCACCTTCCAGCACGTGAAGATGATCCCGACCATGTCGGTGTTGGAGAACGTCGCCCTCGGCGCCCACCTGCGCGGCCGTGGCGGCGTGGTGCGCGCGATGCTGCGCTTGGACCGCAGTGAAGAGCGCCGCCTTCTGCGCGAGGCCGAGCGTCAGATCGTTCGGATCGGGATGCAGGATCTGATGCACGAACTCGCGGGCAACCTCGCGCTCGGCCAACAACGGCTGATGGAAATTGCGCGTGCGCTCGCCGCTGACCCGGCACTGCTGCTGCTCGACGAGCCCGCCGCCGGCCTGCGCCTGCTGGAGAAGCAGGGCCTTGCCGACGTGCTGCGCCAATTGCGCGACGAGGGCATGAGCATCCTGCTCGTCGAGCACGACATGGATCTGGTGATGGGGCTCGTCGATCGCATCGTCGTCATGGAGTTCGGCACCTTGCTCCTCGAAGGCACACCCGAGGAGGTGCAGGCCAGCCCCGCGGTGCGCGCCGCGTATCTCGGCACGGAGCATTGAATTCACCATGCCGACGAACGCCCCGCTCCTTGAAGTGACTGATCTGCACGCCGGCTACGGCCGCGCGGAGGTGTTGCACGGCATCAACCTGCGTGCCGATCGCGGGCAGGTGATCACGGTGATCGGGCCGAACGGCGCCGGCAAGTCGACGTTGCTCAATGCCTTGATGGGGGTGCTGCCTTCGGCCGGCGAGATCGCCTACCAAGGACGCAGCCTGCACGGCGTTGCGCTCGAGGAGCGCGTCATGTTGGGCATGGCGCTGGTTCCCGAAACGCGTGCGCTGTTCGGCACCATGACGGTCGAGGACAACCTGGAGCTCGGCGCTTACCGGCGGGTGCGTCAGGGGCACAAGGACACGCGCGACACGATGGAGAAGGTGTTCACCCTCTTCCCGCGCCTGAAGGAGCGTCGCACCCAGCTTGCCGGCACGCTTTCGGGCGGCGAGCGGCAGATGCTCGCGCTCGGCCGCGCGTTGATGTCGCAACCTGCGCTGCTGTTGCTCGACGAACCGAGCCTCGGCCTGGCGCCGGTCATCGTGCGCGAGATCTTCCACGCGATCGAGGGCCTGCGCGCGACCGGCGTCACGATCGTGCTCGTCGAGCAGAACGCGCGCGCCGCGCTCGAAGTGGCCGACCACGGCTACGTGCTCGAGATGGGCGAGGTCGCGCTCGAAGGCGCGGCACGCGATCTGGCCGACGACCCGCGCGTGATCGACACCTATCTCGGTGCGGCGCGCGCAAAGGGTTGAAGTGAAACGACCCCAAGCTCACTACGTTCGCGCTCCCCGAGGGGAGCGTCAATACCTTCGGGCGGCCGGGCAGTATTGACATGTCCGCGGCGCACAGGCTGGCCGGGTCGCCAGGGCACTCGCCACAGGAGGACCTGGACACGACGCGCCTGGCACACCTGGTGGGCTATGCCGCGTCGCGCGCTGCGGTGCCGTTGAAGCAGGCCTTCGCGCACCACATGGCGCCGATCGGGCTGAAGGCGGTCGAGTTCTCGGTGCTTGTGCTCGTCGCCGCCAATCCGCGGCTGAACCAGAAACAACTCGGTAGCGCGCTCGATCTGTCGGCGCCGAACCTCGCGGTGATTCTGGACCGGCTCGCCGAACGCGGCCTCGTCGCGCGTGTGCGCGGCACGGTCGACCGCCGCGAGCACCGGCTCGAGCTGACTTTGGCCGGGCGCGAGTTGACGGCGCGCGCGGAAGGCGTAGCCGGCACCATGGAGCGCGAGGCGCTGCAAGGGCTGTCCGATGCCGAGCGCGCGCTGCTGATCGAACTTCTGCACAAGGTCGCCGCGGCACGCCCAGGCTCGCACTGAGCACCGCACGGAATACAGCGGCGCGCCGATTACAATTACAGGTTGTCCGAGCGGCTGTCAAATCGACCGCTCCCACCCCGAAAGGACCCCTCCCGTGTTCATATCCGAAGCCTTTGCCCAGGCCGCACCCGCCGCGGCGGGCGGTGAATCGCCCCTCTCCGGCCTGACCGGCATGCTGCCACTGGTGCTGATGTTCGTCGTGCTGTACTTTGTGATGATCCGCCCGC
>JBDTSN010000488.1:0-2763 GCA_039931145.1 Burkholderiales bacterium
GTAGGTGATGGTGAACTCCCGCCCGATCGACACGCCCCGCTGGCGCACATCGTCCATGGCTTTTTCCCAGCTCGGGCGGATGCCAATGTCAAAGCCTGCGGCATCCAGCCGCACATCGGCACCCAAGATGCGGGACATCTCGATGTTGCCGACCCGGTCGTATACCGCGTCGGAGTAGTTGACCCAGTTCTCCTGGACCAGCACGCACTTCATGCCGAGATGCGCGGCGACGGCGGCGACCTGACGCGTCTGATTTGATTGAATGCCGCCGATCGACACCAGCGTGTCGCAGCCTTGTGCGAGGGCCTCGGGAATGAGGTACTCGAGCTTGCGCGTCTTGTTGCCGCCGAAGGCCAGGCCGCTGTTGCAGTCCTCGCGCTTCGCGTACAGGTCAACCTTGCCTCCCAGGTGCGCACTCAGCCGCTTCAGGGGCTGGATGGGTGTCGGGCCGAAGGTCAGCGGGTGGCGGGGAAATTTCTTCAGGTTCATGGCAGTGGGCTCGTGAAGTTGAGGGGCCGCGTCGGTGCAATGAAACGAACCAACGACAGTGTCCCAGTGACCACTGGCCGCCAGCGCCGACGCATCGGAGAATGGTATGAAATGTCCCGCCTCACAGGGTTGCGAATCGCGAGCTATTTCGAGGCTTTCGTTAGATCGAATTCGGCAACGACAGACGTTTGTTTCTAGAATCTTCCGATGCAAGCAATAAAGAGCCGAAAGGAAGCGCCACGCACCGGTTCACTCGCGCACGAGATCGATCGCACTGACAAGGCGATCCTGCGGGCGTTGCAGCGTGACGCGTCGACCACGAACGTCGCCTTGGCTGCGAAGGTGAACCTGAGCGCGCCGGCGTGCCTGCGACGCGTCGAGCGGCTCAAGCAACTGGGCTTGATTACGGGCATCGTCGCGCCGCTCAATCCCGCGGCGCTCGACGCCGGCATGCTCGTGCTGATCGGCGCCGTGCTCGATCGATCGACGCCGGACTCGTTCGCTCTTTTCGAGAAAGCGGCGGTCAAGGTCTCGGGGTGCATGGAATGCCACGTCATCACCGGTGAGTTCGACTACTTCATGCTCGTCCGCACGCGCGACAGCGACAGTTTCAATCAGCTCCATGCGACGCAGTTGCTGCACCTGCCGGGGGTGCGCCAGATCCGCTCGTTCATGGTCCTCAAGCAGGTGCTGTCGACGACGCAGTTTCCGATCTGACTTTGCGCGCAGGTTCGCGAGCAGGCCAGCAACCCAACATGGAGAGCGCACCACGATGACGCCGATCTTTCACATGATCTCTGCAGCGCCCGATCCGGTGGCGCCGTTCAGCCATGCCGTCGAGGTCGATGGGTGGGTGTTCGTGACCGGGCAGATGCCGTTTGTCGGCACCTCAATCGACGATCCGTATCCCGAGGGGATCGCGGCGCAGACACGCCAGGTGATGAAGAACCTCGAGGCCGTGTTGCTGGGCTGCGGGTTGGATCTGACGCACGTCGTCTCGGTGCGGGTCTACCTGACTGCGTTCGAAGAAGACTACGACGCGATGAACACCGTCTATGCCGGCTACTTCGCGCCCGGCAAGCGACCGGCCCGTACATGCGTGGGCGTGACGGCGCTCGCCAAGGGCGCACGCATCGAGGTTGACATGGTGGCGAGGCGCTGGTCCGACGCTTCCGCATTGCCCGTCGCCGCAGTCAAAGACCGCTTGCGCGGGTGAGTGGTTTGGTGCGATAGGCTGGCTGGGGCGAAAGCGACCTGCCGGCGACGTGCGACCGACACGGTTCAGTCCGAGCCGCCGCGCTGTCCAGCCTGGCCAGTGCCAACCTGCTGCCTGAACCACGCCAGCAGGCTCGCGTCGTCCAACGCCGCGTAGCCGTTTTCGCAGACATGCGCGAACAGGGCTGCCGCGGCGCCGCCAAACACCGCGTCGAAGCCCACCGACCGTGCCGCCTCGATCGCCAGACGGGTGTCCTTGGCCAGCATCGTTGTGTGCGCACGCGGCACGAGGTCACCCACGATCGCGCGGCGCAAACGGTCGCTCGCGATCCAGCTCTGGCCGCTCGATTGCTCGATTGCCTCCAGCGTGCGCACCATATCGAGCCCGAGACGCTCGGCGAGCGCCAGCGCCTCGCACGCGCCGGCGAGATTGATGCCGGCGAGCAGGTTGTTGACGAGCTTGGTGCGCGCGCCGTCGCCAGGGCGCTCGCTGATGCGAAAGACGTGGCTCGACAGCGCCTCGATCAGCGCGCGATGGCGCTCGAACACCGCGTCGGCGCAGGCGACCATCAGGCTCATCGTGCCGTCGCGCGCACGCGCCGGTCCGCCGGACATCGGCGCGTCGATGCAGTCGGTGCTGCGCCGCCGCAGCTGACGCGTGAAGCGCTCGGTTTCGTCGGGCGCCATCGTCGAGCACAGCATGACGGCGGAGCCTGTCGCGAGCGAGGCCATCACGCCGCGCTCGCCGAACAGCACCGCCTTCGTCTGCCCCGCATCGACGACGCAGATGATGATGCAGTCGCAACGCGCCGCGAGTTCTGATGAAGTCGCGCACACCGTCGCGCCGATCGCCGCGGCGTCGCGCGTGCGGCGCGGATCGATGTCGCGCACCGCAAGCGGCCAGCCGAGCTCGCGCAGGTGTTGGGCACAAGCGAAGCCCATGTTGCCGATGCCGACGATGCCGACGCGCATGTTTTGTCTCCGCTACGTTTGCACCAGCCGCCGGCTCTTCGAGATCGACATCAGGATGCCAAGGCCCGAGCCGAGCGTGACCATCGC
>JBDTSN010000489.1:0-2762 GCA_039931145.1 Burkholderiales bacterium
ACCTGGCCTCCGCGTCGCGCAGCCGCTCCAGCGAGTGACGCTGCAGGTAGTGCCCGATTTCGTGCGCGATGATGGCGCCGAGC
Organism: Burkholderiales bacterium; assembly: GCA_039931145.1. Classification (GTDB taxonomy): domain Bacteria; phylum Pseudomonadota; class Gammaproteobacteria; order Burkholderiales; family Burkholderiaceae_C; genus CAIKUF01. Next base: position 84 of record JBDTSN010000489.1, read on the forward strand.
TGCGCCTCGTTGTCCATGCGCAGCAGCAGCCCACTCCAGATCTGCAGCATGCCGTTGGGCGCCATGTTCGCGTTGAAGTAAGGCATGCGCACTGCGTAGACACGGATGTCGGGGCAATGCTCGGCGCCGAGCTTGCACGCCACGCCGCTCAGGTACGTGTTGAGCGCCACCTCGCGCAGCCGAAACGGGCTGCGCCGCACGCGCGCCTCTTCGCGGTCCATCAGCGCCCACAGCCCGCCTTCGTCCTGATCGGCTGCCGGCCGCGTGAAGCGCGCCGGCGGGCTCCATGGGGTCTGCGCCCAGGCGCCCGTGGTCATCGCAGCACCGTGCGCGCAACCCCATTGCATGCACAGGCGGCGCTTCATCGCACCGCCGGGAAACCGCTGAGCAAGGCTTCCATCGACTCGCGCGCCGGCGCCGGCTCGCGGAGGTCGCCTTGTGCGCGCACCAGGTGGTTGAACCAGACCACATCGCCGCTGCGCAGGTCCACGAGCGAGGCGTAGCCGGTCTGCACACCGCCTAACAACAGCCCATGTCCCAGAGTCAGGATAGCGACCGCCACGATCGCCGCGACGCGTTCCGGGCTGGCGTAGCTGTCGCGCACCCAGAAGAACAGCGCATAGTCCGCGCCGGTCTGATCGCGCAGCGGCTGCATCGCATCGTGAAAGCTCCAGAGGAGCTGGCCTTCCTTGGTCGGCAGGGCCCACATCGAGCCGCCGAACTGGTGCAGCGAGATCGATTGCGCTACCGCGGCGTGCAGGCCGACCTGCTCGGCGAAGGTGTCGGCCTGCGCCTCGGTCATCGCGATGACCTCCATCTGCGCCCGCTGCTGGCGCGCCCGGATCACCTCGGTCATGAGCTTGCTCGCCTTCTCGGTCCAGTCGGCGCGGGGCTCGGAGACACCGCCGGCGCTGAGCGAGTAGAGCTCGATGTCGATCGGCATCAGCAACAACTTGTCGCTGGCGGCGAGGCCGGCGAAGCCCGGCTCGATGTTCCTGGACGGCGCCGGCGCCGTGCGTTGTGGCGGAGCGGCTGGCACCGTCTGCGCCGCCGTGCCGGAGACCAGGCCTGCGCTCAGACAAGCGATCAAGACCTTGCGCAATGCGGTCGGCCTCATGCTGGATCCTCCGAAGGACGCGAATCGACCGGCCGCCGTCGGGCTTTGCATTGAACTGCCTGCCGCCCGCGAGCGACTGTACTGCGCGCCGCGGCTCCAGCCTTGACCGAACACAAAAATCGGCGCGACCGGCACAGCGCCGCTGGTGCATGGCGTGCCCACGATAATCGAAGTTTGCGAAAGAATCTGCGTCTCCTGAAGCGCCCTGTCACCACGCTCCCGACGCCACATCCCATGTCCACACCGCTATCCCCGCAGGTGCGCCGCAGGCGCACCTTTGCCATCATTTCCCACCCCGACGCCGGCAAGACGACGCTGACCGAAAAGCTGCTGCTGTTCTCGGGCGCGATCCAGATCGCCGGCAGCGTGAAGGCGCGCAAGGCGACGCGGCATGCGACGTCCGACTGGATGGAGATCGAGAAGCAGCGCGGCATCTCGGTCGCATCGTCGGTGATGCAGATGGAGTACCGCGACTGCGTCATCAACCTGCTGGACACCCCTGGCCACCAGGACTTCTCGGAAGACACCTACCGCGTGCTGACCGCCGTCGATGCGGCACTGATGGTGATCGATGCGGCGAACGGCGTCGAGCCACAGACGCGGCGGCTCTTGCAGGTCTGCCGCGCGCGCAACACGCCGATCCTCACCTTCGTCAACAAGATGGACCGCGAGGTGCAGGAGCCGCTCGCGCTGATGGACGAGATCGAACGCGAGCTCGGCATGACGGTCGTCCCCTTCACCTGGCCGGTCGGCATGGGCAAGCACTTCCACGGCGTGATGGACCTGCGTGCGGAGCAGATGCGCGTCTTCAGCCCCGGCGAGGACCGGCACCATCGCGATGGTGAGGAAGGCGGCGACGAAATCCTCGCCGCCCTGGCCAACCCCGCCTACGCGAAGCGCTTCGGCATGCAGTACGAGCAGGCGGCGCACGAGATCGAGCTCGTGCGCGAGGCATCGCCGTCATTCGACCGCGACGAATTCCTCGCCGGGCAACAGACGCCGATGTTCTTCGGCTCCGCAGTCAACAACTTCGGCGTGCGCGAGGTGCTCGACGCGCTCGTCGATCTGGCACCTGCGCCGGGGCCGCGGACTGCGATGTCGCGCATCGTCGAACCCGACGAGCCGAAGTTCAGTGGCGTCGTCTTCAAGATCCAGGCCAACATGGACCCGGCGCATCGCGACCGCATCGCCTTCCTGCGCGTCGCGAGCGGCCACTTCGAGCGCGGCATGCGGCTGAAGGTGACGCGATCGGGCAAGGAGCTGCGGCCGAACACGGTCGTGAGTTTTCTGAGCCAGCGGCGCGAACTGCTCGACGAGGCCTACGCGGGCGACATCATCGGCATCCCGAACCACGGCGTGCTGCAACTCGGCGACACGCTGACCGAGGGCGAGCCGCTGCTGTTCACCGGGCTGCCGTTCTTCGCACCCGAGATGTTCCGCTCGGTCGAGGTCGCCGACCCGCTGCGCACCAAGCAGTTGAAGGCGGGCCTGGCCCAACTCGGGGAAGAGGGCGCGATCCAGGTCTTTCGGCCGCTCGCCGGCACGATGCTGCTGCTGGGCGC
>JBDTSN010000490.1:0-2761 GCA_039931145.1 Burkholderiales bacterium
CGAGCCAGACGACGTCGACGAAGTGCCAGTACCACGCCGCGCCTTCGAAGCCGAAATGGCGCTCCGGCGTGAAATGGCCCTTCACCAGGCGCACGGTAATGAAGAACAGCATCAGCATGCCGACCAAGACGTGGAAGCCGTGAAATCCGGTCAGCATGAAAAACGTCGTGCCGTAGGCGCCCGAGCTGAGCTTGAGATTGAGCTCGGTGTAAGCGTGCCAATACTCGTAACCCTGGACGCACAGAAATGTCAGGCCAAGCAGCACCGTCACCGACATGAAGGCAATGCACTTGCTGCGGCGGTTTGCAAGCAAGGCATGGTGCGCGATCGTGAGCGTCACGCCCGAGCTCAGCAGCAGCGCGGTGTTGATCGTCGGCAGCCCCCACGGGCCCATCGTCTTGAACGGCGCGACGGTGTCGGCCGGCGAAGCCGTGACGCCCGCCTGCATGTTCGGCCAGATCGCCTTGAAGTCGGGCCAGAGCAGCGCGTTTTCGAGGTCGCCGAGGTTGGGTATCGAATGCTCGCGCAGCCAGAACAGCGCGCCGAAGAAGGCGCCGAAGAACATCACCTCGGAGAAAATGAACCAGGCCATGCTCCAGCGATAGGAGTGATCGACGCGCACGCTATAGAGCCCGCTTTCGCTCTCGGCGATCGCGGCGCGAAACCACTCTTGCAGCGTGAAGAGCCAGATCGCGAGGCCGACGAAGAATGTATACATTCCCCACTCGCGTCCGTTGATCCACTGGCTTGCGCCGATGATGATGAAGAAGAAACCGAGCGCGCTCTGAGCCGGAAAGCGCGAGGGCTGCGGGATGAAGTAGTAGGGCTGTTGCCCGGGGCTTGCCGCTGCCGACATTTGTGGTTCTCCTACAGATCAGATTTGTTTGCCGAACGCACGGTCACCGATTGCCGCGCACACGACGGACCTCAAGCGCTGCCGCCCGCGACGCCGCTGGCGATAACCCAATTGACGAGCACGACAAGCGCGGAGATGAAGACGATCGCCGCGATCAGCCCGGCGATGATCACATGCACCGGATTGAGTTGGCTCACGTCGCGCTCGTAGGCAGCCGATTTGCGCACGCCGAAGAACGACCAGGCGACTGCCTTCATCGTCTGCATGAACGAGCCCTTGCGCGCTGCAACCTCCTTGAATGGCGCCGTCATGCGCGCCTCCGACGGCGCGGCGCACGGCCGCGTTCCGACGACGATCCTGCCAAGGCGCAAGCGGCCGCAACGTTCACGCCTTCGGCTCCGCCGGTTTGACTGCGGCCTGCTGCCCACTCGGCGCTGCCGGGAACTTGCCGCCGACTTCGAAGAAGGTGTAGGACAAGGTGATCGTCTTCACCTCCCTGGACAGCTTGGGATCGATGACGAACACGACCGGCCAGCGCTTGGACTCGCCCGGTGCAAGCGTCTGCTCGCTGAAGCAGAAGCACTCGAGCTTGTTGAAGTAGGGCTCGGCCTGCTTCGGCGCATAGCTCGGGATCGCCTGCGCAACCATGGTGCGCGGCTGTACGTTGCGAAACTCGTACATCACCGTCACCAGCTCGCCAGGATGCACGTTGACCGAACGTTGTTCCGGCTTGAACTCCCACGGGCCGCGCGCATTGGCGTCGAACTCGACGCTGATCGTGCGGCTCAGGTCGACCTGAGTGTTGGCCGACGGGGCACCAGTCGCCCATTCGGACGCCCGACGCTCCGAGATCGACAACACGTTGATGCCGAGCGTGCTGCAGATGGCGCGATAGACGGGCACCAGCGCGTAGCCGAAGCCGAACATCAGCGCGGCAACGACGGCGAGCTTGCCGACCATGCGCAGATTGTCCCGACGCAGCAGTGCAGCGTTCGAACCGGTCACAGGAGACGTTGGCATGTCGCGCTTCAAAGCCCGAACAAGACCGCCTTGGCGATGATGCCGGCGAAGAAGGCGACCGCGATCGTGGCCAGGATCACGCCCAGCCTCAGATTGCTGCGCTTGCGCCGGTCCTCGGGCGTCACCTGCTGTGCTGCCTGTTCGTGCGCCACGCTGATCAAGCGATCACCTGCGTCGCGGCGGCGTTGAGCTTGGGCGGCGTCTCGAAGGTGTGGAACGGCGCCGGCGATGGCACGCTCCACTCCAGACCCTCGGCACCCTCCCACGGGTTCTGCGGCGCTTTCACACCCTTGCCGCGCATGGCGGGGATGACGACGAAGAACACGAAGTAGATCTGCATCAGGCCAAAGCCGAACGCGCCGAGCGAGACGAGCATGTTGAAGTCCGCGAACTGGAGCGGATAGTCGGCGTAGCGGCGCGGCATGCCCGCGAGGCCGAGGAAGTGCATCGGGAAGAAGGCGACGTTGAAGAAGATCAGCGAACCCCAGAAGTGAATCTTGCCACGCGTCTCGTTGGCCATGACGCCGCACCACTTCGGCGCCCAGTAGTAAAAGCCGCCGAACATCGCGAATAGCGATCCGGCGACAAGCACGTAGTGGAAGTGGGCGACGATGTAGTAGGTGTCCTGGATCTGGATGTCGACCGGCGCAATCGCACACACGATGCCGGTGAAGCCGCCCATCGTGAAGACGAATATAAAGCCGACGGCCCACAGCATCGGCGTCTCGAAGGTCATCGAGCCGCGCCACATGGTCGCCGTCCAGTTGAAGATCTTCACCCCCGTCGGCACCGCGATCAGCATCGTCGCGTACATGAAAAAGAGCTGCCCGGTGACCGGCATGCCGGTCGTGAACATGTGGTGCGCCCAGACGATGAACGACAGGA
>JBDTSN010000491.1:0-2749 GCA_039931145.1 Burkholderiales bacterium
GCACACCGCGCGTGCGCTGGAACTTCACCAGTGTCGACCAGTCGCTGTAAAGCCGATCGAAGATCTCGGGGTGGATCGGGTACGCGGCCTTCAGGCGCTTCTCGTAGTCACTGTCGGCACACTCGGGCGGGAACTCGGTCTTCTGCGTGCGGTAGAAATCGGCAAAGGCCCGGGCCACCACGTCGCGGTCCTTGAACTGCGCGGGGTCCGACAAGGGTTCGAACAACCGCCGCCGCACGATCTCAAACCCTTCTTCAGCGCTCGCCGGTCGCCACGATGACTCGACGCGGCCCACCACATTGCGCAGCCGGTCCAGCGCCTCGCGCCCGCGCGTACCGCCCACCTCCACGTCGTCGGCCTGCGTATGCGGCGAGCCGGTCGTGTCCGATGCCGGCAAGCTGATCACCAGCAGGCAGTTGTTCGCCAATTTTGCCGATTCCGTCAGCACCTGCGCGAAGGTGAACTGAGTTTCGAAACCGCCCGCTGGCAGGTCACTCTGGTCGTGGAGCTGGCGAGCGTAGGCCACCCACTCGTCGACCAGGATCAGGCACGGGCCGTACTCGATGAACAGCTCGCGCAGCACGTCACCCGGGCTGGTGGCCTTCTCGTCGTCGGCCTTGATCCGGGCATAAGCCTTCTTGCCGCCGAGCTGCCAGGCCAGTTCGCCCCACAGCGTGTGAACCACGGTGCCATCGGACTTGGTCGACGGGTTGCCCGGTGAGATCTTGTTGCCGACCAACACGACGCGCCGCGCCGGCGTCAGCTTGGTGGCCTCGGCTTCCTTCATCACCGCGTCGATGCCGGCAAGCTCAGTCGGCGCCACGCCTGAGAACAGATGGTAGAGCGCCAGCATCGAATGCGTCTTGCCGCCGCCGAAGTTGGTCTGCAGTTGCACGACAGGGTCGCCACCCTTGCCGGCCAGACGCCGCACCGCACCAACCAGCATGCCTTTCAGGCTTTCTGTCAGGAACGTGCGCCGGAAGAACTCGACCGGGTTCTTGTACTCGTCCGTGCCTTGGCCCAGGTGCACCTGCCACAGGTCGGCGGCAAACTCAGCCTGCTGGTAACGGCCACTCGCCACGTCTTTGTGCGGTGTCACCACTTCGCGCCAGGGCTTCAGGCTGCCGGCCGCCGCACTCTCGATTGCCGTGCCCGCCGTCTTGCGCTTCTCGCTGCGCGCCTGCTCGTCGAAGCGAACGCGCAGCAACTCCATCTTGGTCTTCTCGACCTCTTCGGCCTGCGTGGCAGACACTGCCAGCAGCAGCCGGTGCACCGAATCCAGCGCGCGGTACGCGTCGTCGCCGGTGAATGGGTCTTGATGCGCCCAGCGGTTGCGCACCTCGCGCAGTTCCTGCACCAGCGAACGCTCGGCGCGCCCCAGCGTGCGGCCGAACACGTCGTTCCATGCGTCCCACTGCGCGATTGGGCGAGTGCCGTTGATCCTGTCCTCTGCCGGCAGCATGCGCCGCGCTTCGGTTTGCGCCTTGTCCTTGTGGGCATTGACGAACTCGCGCTCCACATAAGGGGCCAGCCCTGCGCGCAGCAGGTCCACTGCCTTGCCGACCCGTTCCTGGTTCGTGATCGCCATGCGTATCTCAATCCTATGAATCTATGAATGGTTGCCGTTGCCAGACGGTGCCGCACCTGCTGCGACGGCGCGGCGGATCATCTGCGCCACCGCGGGCTCGGCATTGATCGCACTTATCCGGATCGCTGGGTGAGCCGCCGCGAAGACACGGAACAACTCATCCGCAAATGCTTGCCCAATGTCCGATACGCCGGCGAAGTCCAGCTCCACACGTTTGAAGCGCTCGAAGCGGTGGGCCACACGCTTGGCCTGCGAACGTGAGACGAGCTTCTCCCCTTCGTACTGCGCCAAGCGCAATGGCACCACGGTCTTGTCAAACGTGTATTCCTCGGGGTCGGTGTAGGCGTCAAATACCTCGCGCATGACACGCGGGCTGTCGTTGGTCAGCCGCATGCGCACGCGCGTGCCCGGTGTGTCTGCAGCCTGCTCGGCAATGGCGTCATCGGCGCGCGGCGCGTGGCTGAAGCGCAGATGGTGCGACTCGATCTCAAAGAAATCCAGCGCGCGCGACGTGAAGAAGATGCCTTCGCCGGTGTGCTGATCCGGCGCCGTGGTCAGCTTGCCCTTGGCCAGTTCCAGGATGGCTTCGCGCGGGTCATGCAAGTCCAGCGCTTGCTGGATCTTGACGAAGATGCCCTGGCCCTCGTCGGCCACCAGCACCTCGGTGGTGAGCTCATTCTTTCGCACTTCGACCAGCACGTCGGCAGCCCCCGAGTGGTCGATGGCGTTGTTGATCATCTCGGTGGCCGCGTAATGCCAGATGTCGCGCACGTTCTGCGGCAACCGCGCCACCACGGGTGAGACGAGTTCGCGCCACACCAGGTCTTCCTGCAAACCTTCGCGGGGGTAGCGGCGCGAGGCTTCGGTCAGCGTCTTCAACCGGTACACCCGCGCGCGTGTGGTGCCTTCGGCGTCGACCAGACCGTCGCGCACCAATGCTTGCAGGTAGCCGTTGGCCACCTGGCGCGACACGCCGCCCGACTGGGCGAGGCGGGTGCCGACGCGGTGGCCGTCGGCGGCGATCAGTTCCAGGGCCTGCCGGCGGAGCGATGGTTTGTCAGTGCCCATGCTTCCCATTGTCAATCAATTCATCTGTTTTTGACAAGATGTTCGACGCTTTTGTCAAGCGTCGCGGCGCCCGCGCCCGGACTGCCGGCGGAG
>JBDTSN010000492.1:0-2748 GCA_039931145.1 Burkholderiales bacterium
CATCGCCTCGCAGCGCACCATCGAGAAGGGTGGTGGGGTGCTGTACGAGCGTTTCGTCAAGGCCGCGCAGTACGGCGCCACGCCCGGCCTGCGATATCGAATCGCACTGCCATGAAGCCGTTGTCCAATCCTTCAGGCGGGCCCGCCTCCGGCGGTCCCTTTACGTCGCTAGCCGTCACAGAAGACCGATTGGCGGGGCACAAAGACCGCGGCAGTAGACTGCCCGAATCATCAGGAGCATTGCGATGACTGATCTTGTGACCGAACTTGCCGCGCAGGGCCGCGCGCTTCCTCCCGAGGAGCGTGTTCGCTTGCTCGATCTGCTGCTTGAGTCACTCGAAGAGACGCAGGGCACAGAGATTGAGAACGCGTGGAATGCCGAAATTACGCGTCGTGTCGCTGCCCATGAGCGAGGCGAGGGCAAGCTATACGATGCTGAGCAAGTCATGGCCGAAGCCGCTCGAATCGCCCCTTGAAAAAGCTACGAATCACAGAGGAAGCCCGAGCCGAGCTACTCCACGAGACGCAGTACTACGAAGGCAAACGAGAAGGGATGGGCAAGCGCTTCCGAGAGGCGGTAGATGCCTCTTTCGCCCTGATTGTTCGCTTCCCAAGCGGTGGGGCGGCTGGGCCAGCGGGAACACGCAGAACCAAAGTCAAAGGCTTTCCTTTCACAGTCGTACATCGCGAAGAAGAGAGCCAGGTAGTCGTATTCGCCGTTGCACCAGACAGGCGGCAACCAGGCTATTGGTTGGCACGAGCGAGTGAGGGCTGACCGTTTCTAAATGGACCCCGCCGCGAACGCCAGCGATTGATCGATCTCGACAGGGCGCGGGGGTAGCGACAGCCGACTCAAACACCATTGCGATGCCTATACTGATCCGGCCCCAAGACCGGAGGCACACCAGGAGCGAAGCATGAGCAACCAGATCGGTATTCATCCCGCCGTCGACAACGGCATTGCGCCGGCAGCACCAGGCTTCGCCGGCGGCACACTGCGCTGCCGATGCAGCGACAAGCCGGTCACCGTCGAGGTGTCGGCGCAATGCGCGCACAACCATATCTGCGGCTGCACCAAGTGCTGGAAGCCCGCCGGTGCGCTGTTCTCGCAGGCGGCAGTCGTCTCGCGCGACAAGGTCAAGGTGAGCGCCAACGAAGACAAGATCGCGGCGGTCGATGAGAGCGCGACGATCCGGCGCATGGCGTGCAAGGCCTGCGGCACGCATATGTACGGGCGCATCCACAACGACAAACATCCGTTCTTCGGCCTGGACTTCATCCACACCGAGCTGTCGTCGGACAAGGGGTGGGAGCCACCGACGTTCGCCGCCTTCGTCTCGTCAATCATCGAGGGCGGCGCCGACCCGGCGAAGATGGGCGATGTGCGCAGCCGCCTGACGGCCCTGAAGCTGCCGCCCTACGATTGCCTGTCGCCGGCGCTGATGGATGCGATCGCGACGCATGCCGCGAAGGCGAGCGGCAAGCTGTACAAGGGCGCATGACAGACGCTGTCGAGCCGGGAATCGCAGTCGACGCCGAAGGCGATTGATTCCAGTCAGCGCCGCGTTGCAGGCAACGGCTTGCAGGGCGCTGATCGCGGGGAGACGCTCACCTTGCGCCGACGAACCTCGCTCTCGCTTGAGTGAAAACCCGAAGTCAGATAGAATTCACGCCACGGTCCGGATCATTCCGGACCGTTTCGTTCATCCCCTTCGACCCCTTTCGGCAAGTCCAGTGGCTTCATCGCTGCCGGCACGTCGAGTTCCTTCGGGTAGCGGCGCCATGATTGCACGGCGCCCACGGTCGGCGGCGATGCCGTCGCTTTGACTGTCCCGCCGGTGGCCCCTTTCTGGGGCGCCGGAACATTCTCCCAGCGACCTGTGTGATGCAGCCCCGATTTCGGGGCTGTGGGTGACTGCTTGCGCGCCAATTTGTGGCCGCGCGGTTGCCGCTTGTTTGTGAAAGAACTTGATGAGCTTTGATTCGAACTTTGCCTCGCTCAACCTGAACGAGACCCTGATGCACGCCCTGACGGACGCCGGCTATGCCGAGGCGACCGAGGTCCAGGCGCGCGCGATTCCCCCCGCGCTGGCGGGCACCGACCTGATGGTCGAGTCGTCCACCGGCAGCGGCAAGACGGCGTCCTTCATCATCCCGGCGCTCGAGCGCGTGCTCGCGGCGCGTGCGTCCGGCGAGCGCCGCGATCGCGGCACCGTCTACGGCCCGCGCGTGCTCGTGCTGGCACCGACGCGCGAGCTTGCGATGCAGGTCGCGAAGTCGGCGACCGTCTATGGCCGCCACGTGCAAGGCCTGCGTGTTGCGACGGTCGTCGGCGGCGTGCCGTATCCGCTGCAACTGAAGGCGCTGCGCGGCCCGCTCGACATCCTGATCGCGACACCCGGCCGGCTGCTCGATCACCTGACGAACGGCAAGGCAGTCCTCGACAACGTCGAGATCCTCGTCCTCGACGAGGCCGATCGCATGCTCGACATGGGCTTCATCGACGACATCCAGACGATCGCCGAGCACACGCCGAAGGCGCGCCAGACGCTGATGTACAGCGCCACCTTCGCCGGCCACGTCGGCCGCCTGGCGCAGCAGTTGCTGCGCGACGCGCGGCGCATCGACGTTGCCTCGCACACCGACACCCACGCCAACATCGAGCAGCGCCTGCACTGGGTAGACAACGGCAACCACAAGAATGCGCTGCTCGACCACATCCTGACGACGCGCGAGATGGAGCAGGCG
>JBDTSN010000493.1:0-2738 GCA_039931145.1 Burkholderiales bacterium
CCATCTCCACGCCCTGATCGGCGACAAAGCGCTCGATGTTGGCCACGAACGCATCCGTCTTCGGCGCTACGCCCGCGGTCGAAGCAAAGCGCTGGCCGAGGTGCCCGCGCAAGTACCACACGACGCCACCGATGCGCTGCAATTGCGGTACGTAGACGTTGAGGTACATCCGGTCGATGCACTCACTCTCCAGCACGACGTGATCGCGCAGGACTTCGCACACGCTGTGTGGTAATTTCATGGCCGGCTCCGGTCGTCCACGGGGTCTTCGGACCCCATTGAGCTTCGAGCTCCAAATACTTCTGGGCCTGGCCCAGACGGCTCGACCGGAGCCACCTTACACCGCAGCGCTCACCGCGTCACCACCACCGACACCGCTCGTCGGTCTGAGGCGGAGCCTCGTTAGGCATGAGCGCACTGGCAACGTCGATCGTGCTGATCTGGGCCTACCGCGCGCTCACCGCCGAGAGCGGCAAGTTCGTCACCATCTCGAGCCGCGGCTGGCGGCCGACGGTGATCGAGCTGAAGCGCATGCGCATGCCGCTCTTCATCGTCGTCGCGCTGTTGTCGTTCATCGTCATCGTGCTGCCGGTGGTGGTGCTGCTCTACACCTCGTTCGTGCCGTATTCGATGGTGCCGGGCGCGAAGGCATTTGCGCAGATGAGCTGGCAGCACTGGGCCGAGGTGATCGAAGACCCGACTTCGCTGCTCGCGCTGCGCAACAGCGTGTTCCTCGCCGTCGTCGGCGCGACGCTCGGCGTGCTGCTGGCGCTGTTCGTCGCCTACGTGATCGTCAAGGTGCGCACGCGTGCCGCCGGGCTTCTGGAATCGCTGACCTACCTGTCGTTCTCGTTTCCCGGCATCGTCATCGGCATCGGCTTTATGTGGTTCTTCGTCCAGACCCCTCTCTACGCGACACTGACGGCCCTGCTGATCGGCTACATCGCCACCTACCTGCCCTACGGCGTGCGCCCGCTGGCGAGCGCGTTCGTGCAGGTGCATTCGCACCTCGAGGAATCGTCACTCGTCTGCGGCGCGAGCCCGATGACGACGATGCGCCGCATCATCGTGCCGCTGCTCATCCCCGGCGTCGTCTCCGCCTGGATCCTGATGGCGGCGATGTTCTTGCGCGAGCTCACGCTGTCCGTCGTCCTGTCGCGCCCCGGCAGCGAAGTGCTTGCGGTGCAGATACTCAGCTTTGCCGACGACGGCCTGTGGGGCAAGCTCTCCGCGCTCGGCATCATCATGATCGTGATCTCGACCGTGCTCGTGCTGCTCGCGAGCTTCGTCGGCGCGCGGTTCAAGGCGAGGCAAGGCGCCGCTGGCTAGCTGCACAGCACACGGCCTGCAAGCGGCGTTGGTTTCTTGCGCTTCACCGATACCTGGCCTTGTGGTCTTGGACAATGCGTACCCAGGTTGCAATCCTCCGAGCCCATGACTGATCGCAAGCACCACCTCGACACCCTCGCCATCTCGCTGCTCTTTGCGTGCTGTGCGTTCTGGGGCTTTCAGCAGATCCTCATCAAGACGACCGTGACGGAAGTGCCGCCGCTATGGCAGGCCGCGATCCGAATGACCGGCGCGACGGTGATGCTCTGGTTGTGGTGTGTCGCACGTCGCATCAAGCTCTTCGAGCGCGACGGCACGCTCGTCGGCGGGTTGCTCGCCGGCGTCCTCTTTGCGGGCGAGTTCACCTGCATCTACATCGGCCTTCAATACACGACGGCCTCGCGCCTGACGGTGTTCCTCTACACCTCGCCCTTCGTCGTCGCGCTGCTGCTGCCGCGATTCGTGCCGTCCGAACGCCTGCGCGGTGTGCAGTGGGCTGGCCTTGCGATTGCATTCGCCGGCGTCGTCGTCGCTTTCAGCGAGAGCTTCGGTCACACCTCCCCGACACAGCTATTTGGCGATGCGCTGGCCCTGGCCGCCGGCGTGCTCTGGGGGCTGACAACCCTGACGATCCGCGCCACGCGCCTCGGCTACGCGAGTGCCGAGAAGACGCTCTTCTATCAACTCGGCATCACTTCGCTTATCACACCGCCGCTGTCGCTCATGCTCGGTGAGCAATGGCGCTTTAACTATTCGGCCTACGCGTGGACTTCGATCGCGCTGCAGACTGCCATCGGCGCCTTTGCGAGCTACCTCGCCTGGATGTGGCTGCTGCGGCACTACCCAGCAACGCGCATCTCGTCATTCACCTTTCTGACGCCGCTGTTTGCACTGGTCTTCGGCGTCGCGTTGCTGAACGAACCGCTGACGGCGCAGTTGCTGTTCGCGCTCGCAGGCGTCGGCCTGGGCATCCTGCTCGTCAATCGCAGGCCGATCGCCGCGGTGGCCTGAAGGTCGCGCGTATGCTCGCAGTGCGAGCGACTGCGAAAGGCTCATCAAGGCCAGAATCAGATGCTCGCAGCGCGCGCGTCCGATCGCGCGGCACGCAAATCATCCGACATTCGCGGAGAGCCACTCCATGAACAGACGCATCCTTCTCCTCGCGGCCATCAGCACTGGCCTCGTATTTGCAAAACCCCTGCCCTACAACGAATCGGCCGACGCGAAGGCCGAAGTCCGGCAGGCGCTCGCGCAATCGAGCCACGACAAGATCCCCGTGCTCGTCATCTTTGGCGCGAACTGGTGCGAAGACTGCCGCGCGCTCGACGTCGCTTTGAAGCACGGGAAGAATGCCGAACTCATGGCGCGATCCTTTAGGGTCGTGAAAGTCGATGTCGGCAACTTCGATC
>JBDTSN010000494.1:0-2738 GCA_039931145.1 Burkholderiales bacterium
AGGGCATGTGGCGCGCGCCGTGCGACGAGACGGTCGACTGAATGGACGGCCGACGAGACGGCAGTCAAAGGTGGCGCAGTGAAAAAGCCACCATCGGTGAAGACCCATCTTTCATCAAATGCGAAATGACGGCACAGTGTCTGCGTGCGTGCCTGTGGCATGCGTCCGTTTCCAATCAACAGGAGCAACCATGAATCGTCGGAAAACACTTGTCCGGCTTGCCGGTTCTCTCGCTCTCGGCATGTCTGCGCTGGCCGTTCCACTCTCCGCTGCGAGCGCGGCAGAGATCGAGTTGACGTACGCCTTCTTCGCGCCGGCCGGCACCTTCCCTGCGAAGCAGATGGCGCACTGGGCCGAGGAGGTCAAGAAGCGCACAAACGGCAAGGTCGAAGTGAAGACCTTCCCGGGCGGCGCGCTGCTCGGCGCGCGGGAAATGTACGACGGGGTCACAAAGGGCGTCGCCGACATCGGGCTGGGCGCGCCCTCGTATGACCCGGGGCGCTTCCCGCTGACTTCGGGCATGTCGTTGCCGGTCGGGTTTCCGAACGCGACCGTGGCAAGTCGCACGCTGTGGGAATTGACGCAGGAGTTCAAGCCCAAGGAGTTCGAGCAGTTCAAGGTGATCGCGATGTTCACCACCGAGCCGGGCTACATCCAGTCGCGCAACCCGGTGCGCAACGCGGCCGATCTGAAGAGCATGAAGCTGCGCGCGGCCGGTACCGGCGTGCCGGTGTTGAAGGCGCTCGGCGCGGCCCCCATCGGCATGCCGATGCCGGAGGTGCCGCAAGCGGTGCAGACCGGCGTCATCGACGGCACGATGACCTCGCGCGAGGTGCTGAAAGACTTCAAGCTCGCCGAGCTGCTGAAGTACGTCACCGACTATCCGACCGTGGTCGTCACCTTCGCCGCGGTGATGGACAAGAAGCGCTGGGACAAGCTGCCGGCCGACGTGCGCAAGGTGATCGAAGACATGGGGCCTGAAATGGCGGTATGGACCGGCCAGTACCACGACAAGGAAAACGTCGAGGGCGCGCTGCAATGGGCCAAGAAAGAACACGGCCTGCAGATCCTTCCGCTCGCGCCCGACGAGCGCGCGCGCTGGGACGCCAAACTCAAGCCGATGGAAGAGGAGTGGGTCACCGAGATGACGGCCAAGGGCCTGCCGGCGAAGAAGTACATGGCGCGGCTGTACGAATTGCGCGACCAGTTCGAGAAGCAGAAGTGACGGCTGCGGCCGACGGCCGGCCGTTCACGCACCAGATGTTTCGCGGGGCGTGCTGATGCTGGCGCTCGAAACGCTCAGCAAGCTCGTGAATCGGGTGTTGGTATTCTTCGCCGCCGTCGCCTTGGCGGCGATGATGTTTTTTGCCGTTGCCGACATGGTGCTGCGCCGGTTCGGCATCACCGTCGCCGGCTCCTACGAAATCATCGGCTGGATATCCGCCGGCGCGCTCGCGCTGGCGCTCGGCTCGGTGCAGCAGCACCGCGGCCACGTCGCGATCGATTTGCTCCTGACGCGCCTCGGCCAGCGCCCACGCGCCGTGATCGATCTGCTGATGAGCCTGCTCGCGTTGCTGCTCTTCGCCGCGGTCACCTGGTACGTCTTCGCCTACGGGCATCTGCTGCAGCAAACCGGCTCGTTGTCGGAGACGCTGAAGGTGATCGTCTATCCGTGGGTCTACGTGGTTGCCGCCGGCACCGCGGGCCTCGCGCTCGCGCTGCTGCTCGACTTCGTTCGCGCCGCGCGCAATTGCCGGCTGTTGCTGCACAGCGGCCACTGAAGTGAAACGACCCCACGCTCACTGCGGTCGCGCCTTCCGAGGGGAGCGTCAGCACCTTCGGGCGGCCGCGCGGTGCTGAAAGCGCTCACATGGATCCGGTTCAAGCCGCGCTGATCGGCCTCGTGCTGATGTTCGTCTTCATGCTGCTGGGCATGCCGATCGCGTTTTCGATGCTGCTCACCGGCGTCCTCGGCAGCGCCTATCTGCTTTCGCCGCGCGCCGCGGCACAACTGTTGTCGGGCAATGTGTGGGACCAGTTCTCGTCCTACGGGCTGAGCGTCATCCCGCTTTTCGTCTTGATGGGGCAGTTCGCATACCGGGCGGGCATCACCGAACGGCTCTACGAAGCGGCCTACAAGTGGGTCGGCCAATATCCGGGTGGCTTGGCAGCGACGACGATTGCCGCGTGTGCCGGCTTCTCGGCGATCTGCGGCTCCAACTCGGCGACCACCGCGACGATGGGAACGATCGCGCTGCCGGAGATGCGCCGCTACCGCTATGACGCAGCGCTCAGCACCGGTGCGGTCGCCGTCGGCGGCACACTCGGTGTCGTCATCCCGCCGAGTGTGGTGATGATCGTGATCGCGGTGCAGACCGAGCAATCGCTGTTGAAGCTGTTTCTCGCCGGCATCGTGCCGGGGTTGATCCTGACGGTGCTCTTCCTTGCGACCATCGTCGTGATGTGCGTGCGCAACCCGGCACTCGGCCCGCTCGGCCCGGTAACGAGCCTGAAGCAGAAGCTCCGTTCACTGTCGGGCGTGATCGAAGCCTTGCTCTTGTTCGCGCTCGTCATCGGCGGCCTCTACCTCGGCTGGTTCACTCCGACCGAGGCCGGCGCCGCGGGCGCTTTTGGTGCGCTCGCGATCGGCGTCGCGCGCAGGCAGCTGTCGCTGAAGGGCTTCGCGCTCTCGATCGTCGAGAGCGTGCGCATCTCGGCAATGGTCGTGCTGTTGATCA
>JBDTSN010000495.1:0-2730 GCA_039931145.1 Burkholderiales bacterium
ACGTCGGCGGCGCTCAAAATAATGTCTGGTTGGCATGAGGAGTTGCGCACCAGACAGCTGCAAATTCTACCCGCAAAGCGGGGCCATCCTGCCGCAATTGCGGCATCGCAGCAACGCCAGCGGCGGGGCGCGCGACTACTTGGTCGGAATCGCGTTAACACCCGATGCGCCCGGAGCTGGAACGGTCGGCACCGGGACCGCCGCTGCCGGAGCTGCTGGCTGAGGAAGCGGCGCAGTGCCTGGGATCTGGACTGCACCTTGCGCCGGCGGAGCGCTCGCGGCCGGTGCGCCAGCGACCGGGCGATCAAGCGCACTACCGCCGGACTCGCGCGGGCGAGCGTTCGAGATAAAAGCCAGCGCGAGCGTGCATGCGAAGAACACCGCCGCACAGACTGCCGTCGTGCGCGAGAGGAAGTTGGCGCTGCCGGTGGCACCAAAGAGGCTGCCCGACGCGCCACTGCCAAACGAGGCGCCCATGTCGGCACCCTTGCCATGTTGAATCAGCACGAGGCCGATCATCACGAGGGCCGTCAGCATTTGCAGCACCACGAGCGCATTCAGGAAGACGTGCATGTCGAAAAGACTCCGAAAGATGTTAGTTCCGCGCGGCCGTCCGAAGGTGCTGACGCTCCCACGGGCCACGCAGTAGCCCCTGCGGCGCCATGAGAGCGCGAACAAAGTGCGCTTGGGGCAGTTTCATTTCAGCACCGCCCGGCCGCCCGAAGGTGCTGAAGCTCCCCTCGGGGGACGCGAACGAAGTGAGCTAGGGGTCGTCATTTCAGTGCGCGCGGCAGATGGCAGCGAATTCCGCCGCCTTCAGCGACGCGCCGCCGATCAGCCCGCCGTCGATGTCGGGCTGCGCGAAGAGCGTCGCCGCGTTGTCGCCCTTGACGCTGCCGCCGTAGAGGATTCGCATCGCGTCAGAGCGCTCGGTCGCAGCGCGCAGCTTGGCGCGCAGCACCGCATGCACGGCTTGTGCCTCGGCAGGCGTTGCGGTGCGCCCGGTGCCGATCGCCCACACTGGCTCGTAGGCGACGACGACTTGTGAGATGGACTGGGCGAGCGTATGAATGACGGTCGAGAGCTGACGCTTGACGATCTCGTCGGTCACGCCCGCTTCGCGCTCGGCGAGCGTCTCGCCGACGCAGACGATGGGCGTCAGGCCGTGCGCAAGCGCCGCCTTGGCCTTGTCGGCAACGCACTGGTCGCTCTCGCCGTGCATCGCGCGGCGCTCCGAGTGGCCGACGATGACGTAGCGGCAACCGAACTCGGCAAGCATCGCAGCAGAGACTTCGCCGGTGAAGGCGCCCGAGACGTGTGCCGAGCAGTCCTGCGCGCCCCAGTGCAGAGACGAGCCTTCGAGCCGCTCCCGAAGCTGCGCAAGATAGGGAAACGGTGCGCACACTGCAGCGTCGCATCGCCACTCGCCCTGCTCTTTGAGCAGATCGTCGAGCAGCGCGGCGTTCGTGCCGAGGCTGCCGTTCATCTTCCAGTTTCCGACGACGAGTTTGCGACGCATCAATGGCCTCTCGAAATCAAAGACGGATTCACCATGTCAGCACGAGCTTGCCAATATGTTGATTCGTCTCCATCAACGCATGGGCCTGCGCGGCATCCGCCGCGGCGAACACCCTGTGCACGACGGGCTTCACACGACCGGTCGCGAGCCACGGCCAGACCTTGGCGCGCAACGAACCGGCGATCGCCGCCTTGAAGGCAACCGGCCGCGCGCGCAACGTCGAGCCGGTAATGACGAGCCGACGCCGCAGCACGAGGCCGGCGTCAAACTCCGCCTTCACGCCGCCCTGCACCGCGATGATGACGATGCGGCCATCTTCGGCCAGGCACGACACTTCGCGCTTTACGTAATCGCCCGCGACCATGTCAAGGATCACGTCGACGCCACGCTTCGCGGTGATGCGCAGCGCTTCTTCGGCGAAATCCTGAGTCTTGTAGTTGATCGCGTGATCTGTGCCGAGCGCGATGCAGGCGGCGCACTTCTCGTCACTGCCTGCCGTCGCGATCACGGTTGCGCCGTGCGCCTTCGCGAGCTGAATCGCCGTCACGCCGATGCCACTCGTACCGCCCTGGATCAAGAGCGTCTCGCCCGGCTGCAGGCGCGCACGATCGAACACGTTCGACCAGACGGTGAAGAAGGTCTCGGGCAGGCTTGCCGCCTCGATGTCGCTCAGGCCCTCGGGTACAGGCAGGCACTGGCCGACAGGCGCGACGCAAAGTTCCGCGTAGCCGCCACCGGCGACGAGCGCGCAGATGCGATCACCGGCCTTGAAGCCGGCCGTTGCCATCGCCTGCGCGTCACCGCCCACGATGTGGCCCGCGACCTCGAGCCCCGGCAGATCGGATGCGCCCGGCGGCGCGGGATAGGCGCCCTTGCGTTGCAGCACGTCCGGACGGTTGATACCCGAGGCGGCGACGCGGATCAACACTTCACCCGCGCCAGCGACCGGATCCGGTCGCTGCGTCAAGCGCAACACCTCCGGCTTGCCCGGCTCGGAAATCTCGATCGCGTTCATCGCCTTCTCGCTCGCAGCGTTGTTCAATCCCGTACCGGCGTGGGCTGGCGATCAAGCAGCGCCTTCATCGACAGCTTGACGCGACCCTTCTCGTCGGTCTCGAGCACCTTGACCTTGACGATCTGGCCTTCCTTCAGGAAGTCGGTGACCTTCTCGACGCGCTGGTGCGCGATCTGGCTGATGTGCAGCAGGCCGT
>JBDTSN010000496.1:0-2729 GCA_039931145.1 Burkholderiales bacterium
TCCGGAAGGACTCTCGCGATCGAAGTCGGTCGTTTCACTTTAGTTTCATTTCAGTAGCGCCCGGGCCGCCCGAAGGTACTGACGCGCCCAAGGGTCACGCAGTGGCCCCTTCGGGTCCATTGGGCAGCGAACGAAATGAGCTTGGGGCAGTTTCATGTCGGTGTCCGCTCGAGGCTTGTCAGCGGACCACGGTGGACGCAGCGGCGGAAGCCGTTGGCGTCCTGCGCTCGAGGACCACCGCCTTCGCGCCCTCGCGCAAGTTGTCATAACCCGCCGCGAGCACCTTCGCCGCGGGTGTCAGCCCGGCGAGCACCTCGACCAGGCCCTGCGTCTCGTCGCGCTGGCCGGTCGTGACCGCGCGGCGCACGAGCTCGCCGTGATCTATCACCCACACGTGGTCTTGTCCCGAAACGTTGACGATCGCGAGTGCGGGCACCGTCAGATGCAGCGCGCTGTCGGGCAGCACGACGCTCGCGAGCGCGTATTGCCCGGCGCGAAATTTCTCCTGCGGATTCGCAATCGAGATCGTCACCCCGATCGCACGTGTTCCCGGTTCGGCCGCCGGTGCGATGCGTATCAGTTCACCCGCCACCGGTTTGTCCACGCCCTCGACGCGCACCTCGACCGGCATGCCCGGCGACAGCAGCGACACGTCGTGTGTGCCGACGGCACCCGCAAGTTCGAGTTCGCTCAGGTCGACGATCGCCAGTACCGGCTGCTCCATGCTCAGCTTCTCGCCCGGCACCACGTTGCGTTTGCTGACGACGCCGTTGATGGGTGCGACGAGGTTGGCCTCGCGCACGCCGATGCGTGCCGTCGTGAGTTGCGCTTGCGCCGACTTGAGCTGCGAGGTGGCGGCATCGAGCTTCGACTGCGAGGTCTGCAGCGCGGTCGGCGAGATGAACTGCTGAGCCGCCAACCCGACCGCGGCCGCGTGCTGGCGCTGCGCTTCATCGCGCGCAGACTGCGCCGCGTCCACCGCAGCGGCGCGGTCGCTCACCCGCGCTTGCAGATCGGAAAGATCAATCGCCCCCAGCACCTGCCCGGCGCGCACGCGGCTGCCCTCATCGACCTTCAGGTCGAGCAATGTGCCGGCCGCCTTGGCGCGAACGATCGCCGTGCGCGGTGCCACGAGCGACCCGGAAAACTCGATGCGTCGAGGCAAGGCGACGTTCTTCGGGCTGACCACCTCCCGAGAGGTGAACTCGAGCGTGACGTCCGGCTTCTTGTCTTTCGCCTTGGCGCTGTTCAGGGGGCTCGTGGCACCCGTCAACACCACGAAGGCAGCGCCCGCGGCGATCACCACGGCGGCACCTCCAATCAGCCACAGCTTTCGCATGGGCTTTCCTTTCCTGTTTCAGATCAAGCGGGCAAGTGTATGCAGACGGCCGGTCGCGGCAAGTGCGCTGCGATGAACTGCGCGAGGTGCGGCGTCGAATGCAACTTCGTGCGATAGGCGGCGATGCAGGTCGCTTCGTGCCCGCAATGGCCGGGCCAGCCAGGACGGGCTGCCTAGAATCGTGCGCTCACTGCCCTGGGACAAATGCAGATGAAGATCAAAAGCCAGCGCGACTTCTGGTCGGGCTTGATGTTTGTTGCCACCGGCCTCGGCTTCGCTTGGGGCGCGACATTCTATCGGTTCGGCGATTCGGCGCGGCCCGGCCCAGGCTTCTTTCCGTTCGGCCTCGGGCTGCTGACGGCGCTGCTCGGTCTCATCATCTTGTTCAAGGCGCTCACCGTCGAACGCGGGGATGGCGATCCGATCGGCGCTTTCGCGTGGAAGCCGCTCGGCTTCATCGTCGGCGCGGTGCTGATCTTCGGCTGGGTGCTGCCGCATCTGGGGCTCTTCATTGCGCTGCCGCTGCTCGTCATCGGCGCGGCGCTCGCGGGCGATGAATTTCACTCGGGCGAGGTTATCGTGAATGCGACCGTGCTGACCGTCTTGAGCTGGGCCATCTTCATCTGGGGGTTGAACCTGACGATCCCGCTCGCGCCCTGGTTCATGCTCCCCTGATCGCGGCGCATGGACCTGCTCGCCAATCTCGCGGATGGCTTCGGCATTGCCTTCACGCTGCAGAACCTGCTGTACGCGTTAGGCGGCGCGGTGCTCGGCACGCTGATCGGCGTGCTGCCGGGCCTCGGGCCGGTGGCGACGATCGCGATGCTGCTGCCGTCGATCTACGCGCTCGACGCCACGCCCGCGCTCATCATGCTCGCTGGCATCTACTACGGTGCACAGTACGGCGGCTCGACGACCGCAATATTGATCAACGTCCCGGGCGAGTCGAGCTCGGTCGTGACTGCGATCGACGGCTACCAGATGGCGCGCAAGGGCCGCGCCGGCGCCGCGCTCGCCGCCGCCGCGCTCGGCTCGTTCTTCGCTGGCTGCGTCGCGACGGTCGTCATCGCCGCCTTTGCGCCGCCGCTCACCGCGCTCGCGTTCGAGTTCGGCCCGGCGGAGTATTTCTCGCTCATGGTGCTCGGCCTGATTGGCGCCGTCGTCCTTGCCTCGGGCTCGCTCGTGAAGGCGATCGCGATGATTCTGCTCGGCCTGTTGCTCGGGCAGGTCAACACCGACGGCATCTCGGGTGTCGCGCGGTACAGCTTTGACATCCCCGAGCTCAGCGACGGCATCAACTTCGTCGCGATCGCGATGGGCGTGTTCGGCTTCTCCGAGATCATCGCCAATCTCGGCAAGCCGGCCGAGCACCGCGAGGTCTTCACGAAGC
>JBDTSN010000497.1:0-2727 GCA_039931145.1 Burkholderiales bacterium
CGGCGCGGCGGTGCTGCACATGGAATTCGCGCCGAAGGGCGAAGCGGTGTGGATCTCGTCGCGCGACGCGAACCGCGTCAGCGTCATCGACACCGCGAGCTTCGAGACGCTCGCGACGCTCGACGTCAACGCGCCGAGCGGCATCTTCTTCTCGAGCCGCGCTGCGCGGCTCGGCCTGTGATGGACATGCGCGCCGTTGCAATGCCCGAATCGCAGGAGGTGCGCGCTCTGCTCAACGCATGGCAGCGCGATCTGCCGCTCGTGCCGCGGCCGTACGACGCGCTCGGCGTGGCGCATGGCATGAACGGTGCGCAGGTGCGCGCGCTGCTGCAAGGCGCGCTCGACCGCGGCGAGGCGAGCCGTGTCGGCGCCGTGTTCGGTGTCGGCTCCGGCGGCGCGGGCATGCTGTGCGCGCTGCGCGTGCCGCCGCAAGATCTGGAGCGCGTCGCGGCGCTTGTCAACGTCGAGCCCGGCGTGAACCACAACTACGCGCGCGAGCACGCCCTGAATCTGTGGTTCGTCGCCACGGCGACCGATGACGCACGCTTGCAGGCCAGCGTCGACCGCATCGAGCGCGCTACCGGCCTTGCCGCGCTGCGCCTGCCGATGCGCCGCGCTTACCGCATCGACCTCGGCTTCGATCTCGACGGCGCGCATGCCGGCGCGCCGCACATGGCGCTGCCGACCGCGCCGGTAAGTGCCGCGCTGCGCCCGCTGGCGGCGCGGCTTGAGCAAGGCCTGCCGCTCGTCGAGCGGCCGTTCGCTGCGCTCGGTGAGCCGCTCGGGCTGGGCGAGGAGGAAGTGATTGCTGCGCTTTCCGACTGGTGCGAGCGCGGCACGCTCAGGCGCCTGGGTGTCGTGCTGCGACACCATGAGTTTGGCATCAGCGCGAACGCGATGACGGTGTTCGAGCTGCCTGAAGCCGAGATCGACGCCGCCGGCGAGCGCCTCGCGGCGCAACCCGGCGTCACGCTTTGCTACCGGCGCGAGCGCGCGCCCGGCTGGCCGTATACGCTGTATTGCATGATCCACGGGCGCGAGCGTGAGACGGTGCTCGAACTGATCGACGCGGCAATGCGCAATGCCGGCCTAGTCGATCGTCGTCATGAGGTGCTCTTCAGCACGCGCCGCTTCAAGCAGACCGGCGCGCGCTACTTCAGCGAGTCGGCGCAGTGAACGCGCGCGCTGAAGCGGGCTTTACCGCTGCGAGCAGTCATGCGTCACTCGATGCGACCGATGCGTTGCTGATTCGTCGCCTGCACGGCGACTTTCCAATCAGCGATACGCCGTTTGCCGATGTCGCCGACGAACTCGGCCTCACCGAGGAAGAGGTGCTCACGCGCCTGCGCCGCATGCTGGCCGATGGCGTGCTGTCGCGCTTCGGCCCGCTATTCCAGATCGAGCGCGCCGGCGGGCAATTCGTACTCGCCGCATTGCAGGTGCCCGAGGATCGATTCGATGCCGTCACCGAGATCGTCAACGCGCTGCCCGAAGTCGCCCACAACTACCGCCGCGAGCACGCCTTCAACATGTGGTTCGTGCTCGCCTGCACATCGCCCGCGGAAGCAGCCAAGGCCTGCGCCCGCATCGAGGCCGAGACGGGCTTGCGCGTGTTCGCATTCCCGAAGGAGAAGGAATTCTTCGTCGAACTCCATCTTCCGGTCTGAGCTGATCACGCCATGCTGAGCACCTTCGACCAACGCTTGATCACCGCCACCCAGGCCGGCCTGCCAATGGTCGCGCGGCCTTATGACGCGGTCGGCGCGCAACTCGGCGTCAGCGGCGCGGTGGTGCGCGAGCGGTTCGAAGGCATGTTGCGCGAAGGCCTGGTGCGCCGCATTGGCGCGGTGCCGAACCACTACCGGCTCGGCTACATTGCAAACGGCATGACGGTGTGGGACGTCGACGACGCGCGCGTCGATGAGTTGGGCGAGAAAGTCGGCGCGCTCGGCTTCGTCTCGCACTGCTACCGCCGGCCGCGTGCGCTGCCGCAATGGCCCTACAACCTGTTCGCGATGGTGCACGGCCACAATCGTCCCGAGGTCGAGCGCTACGCGCTGCAGATCCACTGCCTGCTGGCAGAAGCCTGCCGCGCGCAAGACATTCTTTACAGCAGCCGCATCCTGAAGAAGACCGGATTGCGACTGCCTTCCAGCGAGTAAGCCACCATGTTTCGCATCTCCCAATTCATGCGCGAGCTGGCTGCGGCCGAACGTGACGGCACGTATCCGGTCGTCAAGCAGCGCCGTGCCACCGGCCCGGTCGTGATCTGGAATCTGATCCGCCGCTGCAACCTGACGTGCAAGCATTGCTATGCGCTGTCGGCCGATCACGACTATCCGGACGAGTTGACGAACGCCGAAGTCAACACCGTGATGGACGACCTGAAGACCTTCGGCGTTCCGGTGCTGATCCTCTCCGGCGGCGAGCCGCTGCTGCGCAAGGACATCTTCGAGATTGCCGAGCGCGCAAAGGCGATGAAGTTCTATGTCGGCCTGTCGACTAACGGTACGCTGATCGACGCGACCATGGCCGATCGCGTCACCGCGCAGGGCTTCGACTACGTCGGCATCAGCCTCGACGGGCTGCGCGAAACACACGACAAGTTCCGCCGCAAGCAGGGCGCGTTCGACGCCTCACTTGGCGCGGTGCGCCTGCTGCGCGAGCGCGGCGTGAAGGTCGGCCTGCGCTACACGATGACCGACATGAACGCGGCCGACCTGCCCG
>JBDTSN010000498.1:0-2715 GCA_039931145.1 Burkholderiales bacterium
CGGTTGCCGTCGAGCGGCTCGACGTTGATGGCTTTGGGTTTCAGCAGATTGGTTTGCATGGAAGTCCTGTTCGTTTCAATACCCTCGGCTCGTTACGCCGATAAGGCTGATGGACCGCGCCGGTCTTGGGGCTTTCTCGTCGCTTCGTGCCGGCACGCGAAGCGCCAGAGCAGGGTGTGAGCCGAAGCCTGCACCCTGCTGTCTTGTCTCGCGAAGCGCTATCTCGAGTACAACTCGACGATCAGTGCTTCCTTGATCTCGGCGCCGAACTCGTCGCGGTCGGGCGCCTTCTTGAAGACGCCTTCAAGCTTGGACGCATCGACCGACACCCACGCCGCCATGCCCTGTGCTTCGGCGAGCTTGAGCGATTCCGTCACGCGCAATTGCGCCTTCGCCTTCTCGCGCACCGCGACCACGTCGCCCGCCTTCACCATGTAGGAGGGAATGTTGACGACCTGGCCGTTGACGGTGAGCGCCTTGTGGCCGACGAGCTGACGCGCCTCGGCGCGCGTCGAGCCGAAGCCCATCCGATAGACGACGTTGTCGAGGCGCGATTCGAGCAGCGCGAGCAGGTTCGCGCCCGTGTTGCCCCTGCGGCGCTCTGCCTCGGCGAAGTAGCGGCGGAACTGGCGCTCGAGCACACCGTACATGCGCTTGACCTTCTGCTTCTCGCGCAACTGCAGCCCGTAGTCGGACGTGCGCGAGCCGGACATGCGACCGTGCTGGCCGGGTTTGGCCTCGAACTTGCACTTGTCGCCGATCGGGCGACGCGCGCTTTTCAGGTAGAGATCGGTGCCTTCACGGCGGGAGAGTTTGGCCTTGGGGCCGAGATAGCGTGCCACTTGATGTCCTTTTCAATCTGACGCAGCGGGCTCTGAGAGCTCCTGCGCGAGTCCGGCGCGTGTTGTTGCTTTTCGCTCAGACGTTGGCGTTGCGAAGCCGGAAGTCTTGTCGCGACCGGGCTTCAATGAAACCGCCGGCAGGCGCGAAAACGCATCCGCCGGCGCCTTAAATCCAATGACGGCTTAAATGCGACGGCGCTTCTGCGGGCGGCAGCCGTTGTGCGGCACCGGCGTCACGTCCGAGATGAGGTTGATGCGGATGCCGAGCGCGGCAAGCGCACGAACCGACGACTCGCGCCCTGGGCCTGGGCCTTTGATGCGCACGTCGAGATTCTTGATGCCCTGCTCCTGGGCCGCGCGGCCGGCCATCTCGGCAGCGACCTGCGCTGCAAAGGGTGTCGATTTGCGCGAGCCCTTGAAGCCCTGGCCACCGCTCGAGGCACAGGCGAGTGCACCGCCTTGGCGGTCGGTGATCGTGATGATCGTGTTGTTGAACGACGCGTGCACGTGCGCGATGCCGTCTGCAACGTTCTTGCGAGCTTTCTTGCGCACGCGCTGGGCGGCCGTATTGGGTGCTTTTGCCATGGGGTGATTCCTTCAGACGGTTCCGGCGGACTGACGATGGGTCATTTCCTGACCTGGGCGCCGGACTTTTTCGGTCCCTTGCGAGTGCGTGCGTTGGTGCGGGTGCGCTGGCCGCGGACTGGCAGCCCGCGGCGATGGCGGAAGCCGCGGTAGCAGCCGAGGTCCATCAGGCGCTTGATATTGATCGACATTTCGCGCCGCAGATCGCCCTCGATCGCGATGCGGCCGATTTCTTCCCGGATGCGCTCGAGGTCCGCATCGCTCAGGTCCTTGATCTTGCGATCGAAGGGCACACCGGAGTTGGTGCAGATCTTCTGCGCCGTCGTGCGGCCGATGCCGTAGATGGCGGTCAGGCCGATCTCGGTGTGCTTGTGCGGCAGGATGTTGATACCGGCAATGCGTGCCATGTTGAATTTCCTCTATGTCCTCTTTGTCCTGTCTACCCGCGCGCCTTGAGGCGCGGGTTCGTGCGGCAGTTACGCGAAGGCCGGCATCGGCCCTTGCGCTTCCAGCCTCACCCTTGGCGCTGCTTGTGGCGTGGGTCGGTGCAGATCACGCGAACGACGCCATTGCGCCGGATGACCTTGCAGTGGCGGCACATTTTCTTGACTGATGCTGCGACTTTCATTTTCTTCTCCTCGACCCTGCGAAGGGCCCTTGTCGATACTCAATGCTTCACTTGGCCCGAAACACGATACGTGCCCGGCTCAGATCGTAGGGCGTCAACTCAACCGTCACCTTGTCGCCCGGCAGAATGCGGATGTAGTGCATGCGCATCTTGCCGGAGATGTGGCCAAGCACGATGTGCCCGTTCTCGAGCTTGACGCGAAACGTCGCATTCGGAAGATTCTCGAGAATCTCCCCTTGCATCTGGATGACGTCGTCCTTCGACATTCGCTTTGGTTTCTGCTCGGTTCAGGCGGTGGATGTTGGTAGGGCAGGGCGGGGTTCAACCCGCCTGGAAATTGGCCTTCTTCAGCAGCGACTCGTATTGCTGCGACATGACATAAGACTGCACCTGCGCCCAGAAGTCCATCGTCACGACGACGATGATCAGCAACGATGTACCGCCAAAATAGAACGGCACGTTGTACTTGAGGACCAGAAATTCGGGCAGCAGGCAGACGAGCGTGATGTAGATCGCCCCGCCCAGCGTCAGGCGTGAAAGAATGCGGTCGATATGGCGTGCTGTCTGGTCGCCCGGCCGGATGCCCGGAATGAAGGCGCCGCTCTTCTTCAGGTTGTCGGCGGTCTCGCGGCTGTTGAAGACGAGCGCGGTGTAGAAGAA
>JBDTSN010000499.1:0-2710 GCA_039931145.1 Burkholderiales bacterium
GTGGAGAACGTGTAGACCCCATCACCGTCTGCGTCCTGAAGCCATGAACGCAGGCAACCGGGGTCCCAATCGCCGGAGCAGCCGAGTTCGCTTTGGAAACTGCCGGCCGCGGCGGCGATGCGTGAGGTCTTGGAGTCTGTGATCCAGTGCGACACATCGTCGTAATAGAACTTCACCGTTGCCGCCGCACTGAGGGTCAGCGGAATGTTCGCGCCGCCCAGAATCGCGTGCAAGCCGTAGTTCTCAATCCAGCTATTGTCGAGCGCGGCCTTGTATTCGTAGCTTCCTGCGGGTAACGCGAAGCTACCTTGCCACACCCGATCATTTGCATCGTAGGTCAGATGCGTCAGGGCACAGTCCGGCTCCCAGTCGCTAGCGCAGCCGACCTCGCTTTGGAGTGAGCCAGCGACCGTGACACTGGTTGGCGCGGCGACCGCATGCTCCGAGAGGCCGACCGCGCACGGCAATGCGATCGCGACCGCCTTGAGCAACGAACAGGCGAAGGTTCGATTGGTCATCCCTTGCTCCTTGATGCGGGAACGTATCAGTCTCGTAGCGTATTCGACTAAGGCACCAGCGGCAGCCCCCACGTTCGAGGGGGCTGGCACTGCGCTGGTGCGTTGACAGGCTGCTCGGCCGCACCGTGGCCAGCGCCGCGGGCACCATCACGCCCGCCTTCACCGGCGTTTGGTGTGCTGGCGCCAGATGCGTGACCGCGGGCAACAAAGGTGGGCCAATCGTCTGTCTCGAGGCGAGCAAGCGGGTGCGACGAATGTCGGCGAGGGGTCGATGGCGGGCTTCGCTCCTCTGATCGATTCGTCCTAAACCTTCCGCTCGCGGTGAATCGCTGTATCGCCGGTGTCCGGCGAAGATGAGTCCCTGCCGCCAGCTGTCGCTGGCGCTACAGGGCTTCCGTGGGAGTTGAAGATCGCCGTCGATTCTGAAAGTCGCGATCAGGACGTCGAGTCCCGGATTTGGCCCCCCGCCAACGGGTGGAAGAATATGTTCGAAGGGGCCTATGTTCATCCTGCGTCGTTCTGTCCTGCGGGAGCGCTGTTCCAAATCGGTGGATGAGAAATTCGTGAGTCAGTTCGCCGTCACGAGCCAACCCGCCATCGGCTGCCCGGCCTCCTGGCGCAGGACCACGCCCTCGATCTCGACGCCAACAAAGCCGGCGGCGCACAGCGTGCGTATGAGGTATTCGCGTCCATGTGCGTAGCGCCCGGTCGGCCTGATCTGGTAACCATCGAGCGCCTCCTCAGGCAGGGCCTCGGTCGTGAATACGAAACAGCCAAGCGACTTCAATGCACTGATGGCTGACCGGCACACGGCGTCGAGTGGGCCAAAGTAGCACAACGTGTCAGCGCAGGCGATGGCGCTGAAGGATGCCGGCTCGTGGTTGAGGAAATGCACGAGTTCGACCTTGTACAACTCGTCGTAACAACCGCGCTCGCGTGCCAACCGCAGCATGCCCGTGGAGAGGTCACATCCGATCAGGCGTCGCGCATGGCGCCGCAAGTGCGGCCCGCAAAGGCCTGTTCCGCAGCCGAGATCGGCGATGTCGACCTGGGCGCCTGCTGGCAGCGCGTTGCCTAGCGCGCGCGCCACGTGCATGGGTGCCTGATACCCCAGCTTTTCAAGCTTGCTGTCGAAGTGGGGCGCGAAGCTGTCGAAGACCGCTTCCACATAGGCGTCGGCCGCGCGGTCCGGTATTGCCTCGTGACCGAGCGCGGCCAGTTGATGGTGGATAACGACGTTGTCCGGATCCTCGGCGAGCCACTCGCAATACAACCGCGCCGCTTCGTCCAGTTCACCCAGCAAGACAAGGGCACGCACGACCTGGTCGCGCGCCTGCAACCGGCGGGGCCATAGCGCGATCGCACGGCTGTTGGCCACCAAGCCGGCATGCACGTCACCCAGTTCGATCAAGGTGCGCGAAAGGCCATACCAGGCGTCGGCGTTCGTGGCGTCTGCCGCAACAGCACGCTCCCACGCAAACCTGGCCTCCGCAAGGTTGCCCTGGCCATGCAGAGCCGTGCCGAGGTTGTGCCAGGCGGGTGAAGACGACGGATCGATCTCGATCGCGTGGCCAAAGGCTTCGACCGCATCGGCCGCGCGGCCGGATTCGTAGAGCACGTTCCCGAGGTTGAGCATGATGCCGGCCTCGCCGGGCGCGGCAGCCAGAGCTTGGCGCATCAGCGCCTCGGCGCGGCCGGTGTCTCCTTGGCGATGGTGAACGATACCCAGGAACTGCAACGCGTCGGGTTGCCCTGGGTGCGCCAGCAGGATGGCGGCCAGCAGCTTCTGCGCGAGCTCGGTGTCTTCGGATTGCAGCGCCTGGACGACGCTTTCCAGCCCTTGCGTCAGCGTGTCCTGCTCGGTCGATCTGTCCACGGTGCGCCGATCAGCATCAGCTCACCTTGCCAGTCTTGATGTCCCAGCCGAACTGGACCGCGCTGCCCATGCTCCCCTTGGCATCCTGTGGGCGGTACTCGAAGTCGATCCAGCCATAGGACATGGCGACTTCTTCCGTAGGGCCTTCGCCGCCCTCGCCGACCTGGACCGACGTGACAAAGACTTCCTTCATGGTGACCTTGAGGAAGTCCTTCTGACCTTCCCCGGCTTTGCGCGCCGTGAGCACCGCACTGGGCACGTACTTGCCGAGCACCGCCTGCTTGGCCAGCATCGGCGAGGCCTTATCGTAGCGATG